>NZ_JBBKBE010000004.1:0-250532 GCF_037890075.1 Mediterraneibacter sp. ICN-202921
AGCTCTGGAGTTTGACAAACCAGTCTTGTATAGGTGTCAATGATTGGTGACGCTTCACCCTAAAAATAAGAAGCAGCCGTTTATTTCCCGGTTGCTTCTTTTAATGCTTTTGCCAATTGATCAGGACAGGAAGTTGCTTTAAAACCACATTTGATTCCTTCAATTCTGTGGATGGCTTCATCTACATCCATTCCTTCTACCAGACGGGAAATTCCTTGGAGATTTCCACTACAGCCTCCTAAAAAAGATACGTTTCTCACTTTATGATCTTCAATATCAAAATGAATTTTCTGGGAACAAACACCTTTCGTTTTATAATCCATAAAAGCCTCCTTTCAAAAGTTTTAAAGTATGTACAGGCATTAAACAAATGCCGCAAACACAACAGCATTATAAATGTTTCTTCTGATAATTACAACCAGTAAGATATAAATAACGAATTTACTTTCTTAAAAATTTTGCGATTTCTTCCAGGCGTTTTCCCTCTTTAGCAAAAAACATCCGATAACTTTCACAGAAATAACTTCGGTAAGCTGTGCCGTCTGGTTCCTTTATTCTGCTTCTTTTGCAGCCGCCGCGGCATAAAGTATAGTATTCACAGTTTTTGCAGGCACTGCTGATATTTTTCGATTCTTCGATAAAATCTTTTGCTCTTTTATTTTCAAAAAAATCGGAGATCGTATTTTCGTTAAAGCTGCCAAGTTTGTATGGATCCAAAACATAAAAATCACAGGGATACACGCTGCCGTCTGCTTCAATGACGCCCTGCATGCTGCAGATCCCTCTTTGCTCACAGGATTCGGGCGGATAGCCCATTAAGATTCCAATATAATTTTCAAATTGGCGTATATAGGGAGCCTTTCCGCGTTTCCAGTCTTTATACCACATATCAAAAAGCTGGATCAAAAATTTACCATACATAGAAGGAGTCAATGAATAAGGGTGTTTTCGTGCCTCTTCTCCCAATGGTTCCAGGCAGGTGATGTACTGTTGGTAATTCCAGCCGTTTTGTTTATATTCCTGATAGATCTCGCAGATTGCAGGAGCTGTAAAGGCATTGACAACTGTCAGGATATTATAGTCTACCTGGTATTGTTCTAGCAGATGGATAGACTGTTTTATTTTTGCGTAGGTAGATGCGCCAGATTTCGTATGTCGGCACATGTCATGTGTTGTTTGCGTGCCATCCACCGATATACCAACCAGAAAATGATTCTCTTTAAAGAATTTACACCAGTCAGTATCGATTTGAAGCCCGTTTGTCTGTATGACATTAGATATCCGGACTGTATTCCGGTTAAAACGAGTTTCAAAGTCAATCACCTTTTGGAAAAAAGGAAGTCCCCGCAGTGTAGGCTCTCCGCCTTGGAAGGCAAAGCAAATATCGGACTGTGCCTGTAAGAGAGTCTTTTTAATTATATTTTTTAATGTATGTTCACTCATCATTCCATAAGAAGCCGTTTCCCTTTTTGCGGCTTCGTCACAATAGAAGCAGTAATCGCAATGCATATTACATAGACTGGAAGTGGGTTTTATCAATACGGTTTGTAAGTACATGTTTTTTCCTCTATCTGTTTTATAGAAATAGTTCGTATCTCTATATAGTGTAACACAGATTTTAAATTTCGCACGCCAAAATTCGTGTTTATCTCTATAAAAATGACAATGTAAAGAGAGGAAAGGGACTTAAGAAAAGTAAGGGAAATGTATTCTTAAGTAAAAGATGCAGAACGGATTATGAAGTTCTTCAAAAAAGAAAAGAGACCGAATAATAGCTTGTAAGGAGTCTCCTTTTTGTAGAAAAATGTAAAACGGTTTTTGAGGAAAGTCCTTGAAAGATGGGATATAATGTGCTCAAACGCAATGCAGGGAAAACCTGAAAAAGAACATTGTGACAGAATAAAAAATAGGAGGAACAGTTATGCTAAAAGAAATGGCAGCGGACACCAATATCATGATGTATCTGATGATCATAGTCGGCGTTATCGGAATTTTATCCAAAGTGGTAAATCAGATCACGCTGCGCAGATTGGTGAAGGCCGCAGGAAGTATGTCAAAGAGTACACACAAACTGATAAAATTGGTGCGCGCGAAATATGAGCACGCATGTATGGCACACGATACAGTAGAGAATACAGATGCATTTGTAGAGAAATATATATTCGAATACCGGGGCTTCTTATTCCGGATACATACCTGGCGGCAATTGGAGTTACAGGCAATCTGGTTTTCGGGAATACTGGCGGCATTGGGAGCGTCGGTTAACTATCTTTCCTACGGATTTACAGAATCCGTGTTTCAATATATGGCGGCAGGAGCAGCAGAAATGGTATTTTTATTTGTGATCCGTCAACTATCGGACGAGCCGTATAAGATCAATGCAGCAAAGAACTATATGGTAGATTATCTGGAAAATACCTGTTCCGGCCGTTACAAAAAGCAAAAAGCGGCTGAAAAAGAGGCAATCAATGTAATTGCCGCACCAAATACGGAGAAGGTGACGCCATCAAGAGACGAAGAAATTCCAGTGTCAGAAGAACGAGCTTCCTCTGCAAAGCCAGAACCCAATTTATCGATCAATATAGAAGGAGAACCAAGAGATGCAAAAAAGGGAGACGCAGCGAAACAAATCATACGCAGGACCGTGAAAGAAAAAATAGAAGAAAACGAAGAACCGACGTTGAAGGAAGAGACGATCCGGCAGATATTGGAGGAGTTTTTGGCTTGAATAAGCTATATGGATTTGGTAAAATGTGTGTATGACAGATAGCACATAAGATGCTGTAAGAAAAGTCAATGGAGAGGAAGGATATCAATGGCTAAAGTAACATTTGATTATTCAAAAACAGACGGTTTTATTCAGGAACATGAAATGGAATATATGAGTGGATTGGTTTCACAGGCAAAGGACAAACTGCTTGAGAGATCAGGAGCCGGAAACGATTTCTTGGGATGGATCGACCTGCCGGTAGATTATGACAAAGAAGAATTCGTCCGTATTCAGAAAGCAGCGGAAAAGATCAGAGAAGATTCAGAAGTGCTGCTTGTGATCGGAATCGGAGGATCTTATCTGGGCGCAAGAGCTGCGATTGAATTCCTAGGTCATTCTTTTGCAAATGTCGTTTCTAAAGATGTTCGGAAATCTCCAGAGATTTATTATGTAGGAAACAGTATCAGCAGTACATATATCAAAGATTTGGCAGACGTGGTAGGAGACAGAGATTTTTCCATTAATATGATCTCCAAATCTGGTACAACTACAGAACCAGCTATTGCTTTCCGTGTTTTTAAAGAAATATTGGAAAAGAAGTATGGAAAAGAAGGTGCTGCAAAGAGAATTTATGCAACGACAGATAAGGCAAGAGGGGCATTGAAGAATCTTGCGACAGAAGAAGGATATGAGACATTTGTAGTACCGGATGATGTGGGCGGACGTTTTTCTGTCTTGACAGCAGTTGGACTTCTGCCGATCGCGGTGAGCGGGGCTGACATCACCAAATTGATGGAGGGAGCGGCTTCTGGAAGAAAAGCAGCGCTGGAGAAAGATTTCGCGGAAAATGATGCTATGCAGTATGCGGCGATCCGTAATATCCTGCTGCGTAAAGGGAAGACAATAGAAGTTCTGGCGAATTATGAACCAAGCCTGCATTATGTATCTGAATGGTGGAAACAGTTGTATGGAGAAAGTGAAGGAAAGGATCAGAAAGGAATCTTCCCGGCTTCCGTGGATCTGACAACAGACCTTCATTCTATGGGACAGTTTATACAGGATGGAAACAGAATTTTATTTGAGACTGTTTTAAATGTGGAAAAATCCAGAGAAGAAATTATCATAAATGAAGAGCCGGTTGATTTGGACGGATTGAATTATCTGGCAGGAAAAAATGTAGACTTTATTAATAAAAGCGCAATGAATGGAACGATCCTTGCCCATACCGACGGGAATGTTCCGAACCTCATGGTAAAAATACCGGAGCAGAACGAATTTTATCTTGGCGAATTATTCTATTTCTTTGAATTTGCCTGTGGGCTTAGTGGATATTTACTCGGCGTTAATCCATTTAACCAGCCAGGCGTAGAAAGTTATAAGAAAAACATGTTTGCTTTACTTGGAAAACCAGGATATGAAAAGGAAAGAGAAGAGTTATTAAAGAGATTATAATATAGTACTATATTTAGAAACAATGTGATATTTTTATGTAGGAAGTTCTATATAAAGCTGACGCAAACACAAAGAAGAATTTGCGTCAGCTTTTTTGTGCATATCTATGAAAGTATTCTGCTTGTGTTTTCAAGAATAAATAGATAGCAGCGGACAGGTTATGAATGAAAATAATCATATAATACGATTGAAAAAGAACATAATATGTGATATTATTCAATTAATAAAACATAACCCTAGTTGAGGAGGAAGTCTGATGAGCAAAATTGATGAGATCACTCGTGAAAGTTGGATTATGAGTACATTTCCGGAATGGGGAACATGGCTCAATGAAGAGATCGAGAATGAAGAAGTAAAACCAGGCACAGTGGCAATGTGGTGGCTTGGCTGTACAGGGATGTGGTTTAAGACACCGGGAGGATGCAATATCACCGTAGACTTGTGGTGCGGAAACGGAAAGAGAACACATGGAGACGGCAAGATGAAGGTTGGACATCAGATGGCAAATATGTGCGGCGCAAGGGCAATGCAGCCAAATCTAAGGGCGGTTCCGTTTGTGATCGATCCATTTGGCATCAAGCAGGTAGACGCAGTGCTTGCCACACATTATCATCAGGATCATATGAGCGCCGAGTATGCTTCCCATGTGATCAAAAGCGGTATGACAACAGTAGATGAAAATGGAAAAGAGATCCCGGTACCTTTTATCGGACCAAAGAAATCTGTAGAATTGTGGGAAAAATGGGGAGTACCGGCAGACAGGTGTATAACTGTAAAACCAGGAGATTCCATTAAGATCAAAGATATTGAGATCATTGCATTAGATTCCTTTGACAGAACCTGTATCGTCACGACAGATTCTCAGGGAGCGGACAGAGAAGAGCTGACGGGAAAATGCCCTACAGATATGGATGATAAGGCAGTCAATTATCTGATCAAGACGCCGGGAGGGAATATTTACCACAGCGGAGATTCTCATTATTCTATTTATTTTGCAAAACATGGAAAAGATTATGATATTGATGTGGCATTTGGTTCTTATGGAGAGAATCCGGTAGGTATGCAGGATAAAATGACATCTGTTGATATACTCAGAATGGCAGAAGCCTTGAGATGTAAAGTAGTGATTCCGATCCATTACGATGTATGGACAAACTTTATGGCGGATGTAAATGAGATCAAGGTTCTGTATGAGATGAAAAAGGACCGTTTAGGGTATGACTTCCATCCTTTCTTCTGGGAAGTAGGAGGAAAATATGTATATCCTACCGATAAAGATAAAAGGGCATATCATCACAGAAGAGGATTTGAGGACTGTTTTGAAGCGCCTCAGAATATCCCGTTCCGTTCATTACTGTAAAAAGAAGCTTAAGATAAAAAAGAAAACGCTTCTTTTGAAGAGCGGAAGAGTATACAGAAGAATGATGATCTTATATGGACGGAGTGTATGGCGATGAAAAGAGAACGGGCATATGTAGAAGGAAGAAGAAAACAGATACTTGCTCTCATGAAAGAAAATCCGGCGGTGCGGGTAGATGAACTGGCAGAAAAATTTCAGGTATCTTTGATCACCATCCGCAGAGATCTGCAGTATTTAGAAGAGAAAAATCTTCTTGTACGGTTTTACGGCGGCGCTGTCTCTGCGAAAGCAGAGAAGAAAGAAGATGGAGAGATAAGCGTATACAGGAATCTTATCGCTAAATATGCGGCTTCTCTTGTAGAGCCGGGAGATTCTTTGTTTATCAATTCCAGCAGAAATGCACTGCAGATCTTAAAATATATCAACTGCGATAATGTAACAGTTATTACAAATAATGGAAAGGCGATCCACACAGATTATCCGGAAGGAATCAGTGTACTGATGACAGGAGGAGAACTGCGTCATCCGAAAGACGCGATGGTCGGAGATTTTGCTATCCGCAATCTGCAGACGGTGTTTCCGAAAAAAGCGTTCGTTGGATGCTCTGGGATATCTCCGATGTCAGGTATGACAACAGAGATCGCCGCAGAAGTAAAAATCAATGAATTGATGATACAAAATGCAACAAAAGATGTGTATGTGCTGGCAGATCATACAAAGATCGGAAAAAACAGCAGTTTTACAAGTGCGGCGATCGGGCAGATCGGGCACTTGATCACAGATGAAAAGGCGCCACAGGATGTATTGAAACAGTTAGAAAAAATGGGTGTACAAGTTCATCAGGTGAAAGCGGAAAAAGAAGCAGGAGGCGTCAGTCTTGAAAGTAAATAAAAAAGTATTAGGAAAGCTTACAAAATGTTATTCTATAGCGCCGCTTATGTACAAGGGGAAACAACATATCCTTGTGGCGGCAGAAAAGCAGGATCCGTGCTATTTATTTGATACACAGGGAAATCAGGTGGATACGGTCTGGGAGGAGCCGGGCGGAGTCATGAGTATGGTGCAGGTACCGGGAAGCGACGGTATATTTTTAGCGACCCATAAGTTCTATTCCCCGAATGATTCCAAAGAGGCAAAGATTGTGATCGTATCTCCTAAAGAAAACGGGGGCTGGGAAGTACGCACATTAGTGGAACTTCCACATGTACATCGGTTTGATATTGTTACGAGAAACGGCGTAAATTATCTGATCGCATGTGCGTTGAAATCCGGACATGCCTATAAGGACGACTGGTCTATGCCTGGTAAGACTTATGCAGCAGTACTTCCGGAGGATTTAAGTTGTTTTGATGAGGAGCACCAGCTGGAACTGACCGTTATCAAAGACAATATGCTGAAAAATCACGGTTACTATAAAATGCAGGAAAAGGGGACGGATGTATGTCTGATCTCCTGTGACGAGGGCGTATATAAATTTATCCCTCCGGCAGCCGCAGAGGAAAGTTGGGAAATCGAGAAATTGACAGATGAACCGGGAAGCGATGCGGTACTTGTGGATCTGGACAGGGACGGAGAACCGGAACTGGTCATGATCTCTCCATTCCACGGACAAAATATTTATATCTTGAAAAAGGAAGACGGGGCATACAAAAAAGTGTATACATATGACACCGCAGAATTTGCGCATGCTATCTATGGCGGCACACTGCTTGGAGAACCGGCGGTCATCATTGGGCATAGAAAGGGGAAAAGAAATCTCCTGGCATTTACCTATGATGAGAAAGAAAAGGAATATAAGGCAACAGTTCTGGATCAGGACTGTGGACCAGCAAATGTATTTAAGTACGACAGAGACGGTGAGGAAGTGCTGATCTCTACAAACAGAGAGATCGATGAGATTGCGATGTATACATTTGAGAGAGAATAAAAAATAAAAGAGTAGAGAAAAGTCTGCCCACTGTTTACGGTGAGGCAGACTTTTTAAACGGAATACATAGTCGAAAGATTGCTCAATTAAAGTTTAGAAAATTTCTGGACAGTTTCAATATCTGTTTCCAGCATTTCTGCTATCGCCTCAGCAGAATATCCCTTTTGGACCTTCTTTTCTATCTGTTCCTGTAATTTTTTCAGTTCCCCTTTTTATAACCCATTTCCTGAGAAATTTTTTCAGAACATTTTAATAAATCATGAATCACATTTGTTTTCATTTCTTCCGTCAGCATTGCTTTGATCAAACCAATACTGATACCGGCTACGACCCCTCCATTCAATGAAAAAATAGGCGCAGAGACAGATATGACACCGATTTGGTTTTCCTCATTTTCCACTGCATATCCTTGCTTTCTGATAAGCGCTAATTCTTGTTCTAGCCTTTTAGTAGAAGTGATTGTATTTGGAGTTTTTGCAATTAGTTTTTGGCTAGATAGATAGGTTTGGATACGTTCTTCAGACCAAAAAGCAAGAATTGCCTTTCCCACGCCAGTACAATAAAATGGAAGCCGGGAATTGACCTGGCATACAATGGGAAGGACAAAATTATATTTGCTGACCTCTATATAAAGGACTTCTCCGTCAGATTCAATTCCAAGATGGATGCTGGCCGTATATTTTGCGGCCAGTTTTTCCATATATGGTTTGGCAATAGTACGTATATCTAAAAAATCTTCCACTTTCATCGCCAATTCAGCGAGAAATAATCCTAAGCGATATTTTTTTGTATCAGGATCTAATTCCACATATCTATGTTGCTCCAATGTCGATAGGAGTCCATAAGCAGTAGCCTTGTTTAATTCCATTCCTCTGGAAATTTCTGATAAACCGCAGGCGCCGTTATTTTCGGCGATAAATTCGATGATCTTGAGCGCTCTGTCTACAGACTGGATCGTTATTTTTGATTTTTTTTCATTATCTTGATTTGTTTTCATGTCTGATTTCTCCCTCTTTCTAATACGTTATCTTAAAAATTACGGAAAAGCAAGTAAAAATAATTTAAGTATGCTATTTGTGAAAAATGGCTAAATTTGTATGAAATTTTTTATGCATAATTTTTATTGACAGCAAATCAAATAGAAGTGTAATATATAGGTATGGTTATTAATATAAAACATAGGTTGATAATATCAAATGAAAGGAGAGGGAAATGAAAAATATAACTATGGAAACAGTTACAAAAGCAGAGTATGAAAATTTGGAAAGATGTATGGCAGAATTACCAGATCCGGTTGGAGCGAGAAATTGGAATCCAGACTTTGCAGTTATCGAAAAAATCAAAGATATGGAGAAAACAGAACGTTTGACTAGATTAAGAGAACGTGTGTTGGATTCAAAGCAGCAGCTTTATATTAAAGAAAGAGGAAAATTAGTTACAGAAAGCTATAAGATGACAGAAGGCGAGGATGCAAATATCCGCCAGGCAAAAGCATTGGCTCATATTTTAGAAAATTATCCGGTCTATATCCGGGAAGACGAATTAATCGTAGGATCTGTTACACCTACTCCGCGCGGATGCTTATGGTTCCCGGAAATATGTGACTGGCTGATCAATGAAATCGATACGATTTCTACCAGAGAATACAATCCGACATATGTAACGGAAGAAGATAAAGAATTTTACAAAAAGGAAATTCATCCATATTGGAAAGACCGCTGTAGTTTTTCACGGATCCAGAAACAATTACCGGACGAAGTAAGGGAAAAACAAAAATACGGACTTTGGTCATGCGGGATTTCTATGGAACAGCCAATAGGCCACATTTTATCTTTAGATAAACATAGATTGGAAAGAGGACTTAAATGGTATAAAGAGGAAGCGCTTAAATATATCGATACAGCAGACCAGACAGACCCGAAGTATGTCGATAAGGTACAGTTTTGGAAAGCGGTTGTAATTATTTGTGATGCAGTACATACTTTTGCAGAACGTTATGCAGCTGAAGCAGAAAAGATGGCGTTGGCAACGACGGAGGAAAAGCGTAAAGGTGAGCTTGCGAGAATTGCAGAAACACTTAAAAAAGTACCATGGAATGCACCTGATAATTTCTATGAGGCAGTTCAGTCTGCATGGTTTATGCAGCTGATCTATTACTATGAATCTAATGCGGTTGCTGAGTCTCCCGGTAGAGTAGACCAGAAATTCTATACGTATTTTAAGAAGGATCTGGATAACAAAAATCTGACATTAGAAGAAGCAGAAGATATCATAGCATGTTATTGGTTAAAATTGGCAGAGACAAACAAGGTATATACACAGGGAGAGTCCCGTTATAGAACCGGAAATCCTATGTTCCAAAATATCAGCTTAGGCGGTACAGATGTGAATGGCAAGAGCGCAGTTAACGAATTAAGTTATTTATGTCTGAAAGTGGAAGAATTTGTACATTTGGATCAGCCGAACGTAGCAGTCTGGGTAGAAGAAAATGTACCGGACGATTATCTGGAGACAGCTGTAAAAGTTATTCGAAGCGGCGGTGGAAAACCCATGTTTTTGGGAGCGGATTCCAGGATAAACCACTTTAAAAAAGCATGTGGACTTTCTGAAAAATCTGCGAGAACCTACGATTCCGTCTGCTGCTCATTTATGTGGCATCCCCATCTGCCGAATATGGATCATGCGGCAGATATTAATCCGGGAGTTGCGTTGGAATATGTATTTACAAATGGAAAAGACAGAAAAACAGGGGTACAGGTAGGGCCACAGACCGGAGATCCAAAGAATTTTAAGAGTATCGATGATGTGTATCATGCTTTACAAGAACAAATACAATATGGAATCAGAATGGCTGTGATACATGCAAATACGATATATAAAGTATGGCAGGATTTCTTGCGTACACCATATACGTCTATGTTCCAGGGAACAAGTTTGGCAGATGGATTAGATGTTACTTGCGGCGGTTCTTTAGGACACAGTGCTGCCATGGGAGTTTCGGTAGGGCTTGTAAACTGTATTGATTCACTGGGAGCTGTTGAAAAAGTGGTCTTTGAAGATAAAAAAGCCACAATGGAAGAGCTGGTTGCAGCTCTGGATAATAATTTCGCAGGGTATGAAACACTTCAGAAAGCTCTTCTGCAGGCACCTAAGTATGGTACAGACAGCGAATGTGTAGATAAATGGATCGTACCAATGGAACATACGATCAACCATGAATATTTAAAATATCCAATGAGATTTGGACGTTTACGTAAAAACCCAGTATATATCCATCTGTCAGCAGGCGTATTATACGGAAGTATGATGGGCGCTACACCAGACGGACGAAATGCAGGAATGCCGCTTGCTGAAGGCGGAATTTCTCCGATGCAGGGACTGGCTTTGAAAGGTCCGTCCGCCTCTATGCGCAGTGCGGCAAAATGGGATTACTCAGAAATTAATTCTGTTGTATATAACCAGAAATTCCATCCGCGTGCTCTCGAAAAGGAAGATGATGTTAAGAAATTAGCAAGTCTGGTACGCATCTATCTGTGCAATATGGGCGCAGACGGACGTGGTGCAAATCATGTACAGATCAATGTCGTATCAGCAGAGACGCTGAGAGATGCTCAGGAACATCCGGAAAATTACAGAGATCTGATCATCCGTGTTGCAGGTTACACCGCATTTTTTACAGAGATATCCAGAGATTTGCAGGATGATTTGATCGCAAGAGTAGAATTTGAATCTGTAGGTTAAAATACCGAAGGGGGATAAATGGAATGAAATCGGGATATGTATTTGATATACAGAATTGTTCTATGCATGACGGACCTGGATTACGCACGACAGTCTTTTTAAAAGGCTGTCCTCTGCGTTGTCTGTGGTGCAGTAATCCGGAATCCCAGAGTTATCATCCGCAGGTTATGTTTTATAAAGAAAAATGCATAGGCTGCAAAGAGTGTGTAAAAGTTTGTGAGACAAAGGCGGTGGAGACAGGAAAAGGCTGCACAGGCTGTGGAAAATGTGTGGAAGTATGTTTGCATGATGCAAGAAAAGTAGTAGGAAAACTTATGACATCGGAAGATGTGCTTGTAGAAATACGAAAGGACAAATTGATTTATGACCGTTCAGGCGGCGGTGTTACGTTAAGCGGCGGAGAGGTATTGATGCAGCCTGATTTTGCGACCGAGATACTGAAAGGGTGCAGAGAAGAAAATATACATGCGATGATCGATACGACAGCCTATTGTCATCCGGATATTTTTGCGCATGTGGCAGAATATATCGATCTTGCTTATGTTGATATGAAAGCGATTGATAATGAACTGCATAAGAAATATACAGGAGTAGATAATACGTGGATCTTACAGAACTTTAGATATTTAGATGAAAACAAGATTCCATTCGCTGTAAGAATGCCGATCATTCCCGGATATAATGATTCAGAAGAGTTGATCGATAAGACGATTTCTTTCTTAAAAGAGTTCACGTCAGAATTCACGGTATGTCTGCTTCCGTTCCATGCCTATGGAAAATCAAAATATGAAAGGATAGGTATGAAATGGCCGATGGGAGAACTGCCGAATATGGAACGCAGTGAATTGGAACCAATGGCTGCAAAGTTTAGAAGAGCAGGACTGAATGTAATGATTCAATAAAAAATGGAGGAAAGAAAAATGAAAATAGTCATATTGGATGGCTACACGGAAAATCCAGGAGATTTAAGTTGGGAAGGAATTGAACGGTTTGGAGAGCTTACTGTATATGACCGGACAGATATTTATAATGAAGAAGAAATACAAGAAAGAATAAAGGGAGCAGAAATCGTCTTTACAAATAAAACACCTATTTCAAGAGAAAGTATAGAGAGCAGTGAGCAGTTAAAGTTTATCGGTGTACTTGCTACAGGGTATAATGTAGTTGATATACAGGCAGCGAAAGAAAAGGGAGTTGTTGTGTCCAATGTGCCAACCTATGGAACAGAAGCGGTAGCGCAGTTTTCTATAGCGCTCCTTTTGGAAATCTGTCACCATATTGGACATCACAGTCAGACAGTTGCCGGGGGAAGATGGGAAAAAAGTGCAGATTTTTGTTACTGGGATTATCCACTGATCGAACTTTTGGATAAGACTATAGGGATTATCGGATTCGGAAGGATAGGACAGGCAGAAGGCAGGATTGCGAAAGCTATGGGAATGCATGTACTTGCCTATGATGTGTATCCGACAGAAACAGGAAAAGAGATTGCGGAGTATGTGGATCTGGATACTTTGATGAGTAAGGCGGATGTTATTACGTTACATTGTAATCTGACTCCGGAGAATACAGAAATGATCAACAAAGATACGATCGCTAAAATGAAGGATGGAGTGATTCTTATCAATAACTCACGCGGGCAGCTGATCAATGAGCAGGATGTGGCAGATGCACTGAATTCAGGCAAGATCCAGGGCGCAGGCCTGGACGTGGTATATACAGAACCGATAAAAAGAGATAATCCACTATTAAAGGCTAAAAATTGTATTATCACACCGCATATTTCGTGGGCATCTAAAGAGAGTCGGCAACGGATTATGAATATCAGCGAAGAAAATCTGGAAGCATTCGTAAAGGGAAGCCCGATCCATGTTGTGAACAGCTAGTTTACGTAAGAAAGATCTTCACATACGTTATCTGTGAAGATTTTTCTTTATAAAAAAGTGTGGTAAAAAAGAAGAAAAGTGTGGCAAAAGTGAAGTGTTTTGCTTTTTTGGATAGAAATATAGGTAGGCGGTTAAAAATAATTTTATAAAAAACACTGGAGATGACAGGGGAAATAGAAATTCCATATAAAAAGTATGCTGAGAAAAAGTGTGGTGGCATCCATTTTGCTCAATAAAGAGGCAAACCCAAAAAGAAAGGATGGAAAAAAGAGTATGGGAAAGTATCTATTATTCCGAATCGACAACCGATTGGTACATGGACAGGTATGTACCGCATGGATACCTGAAAAAGGTATCAAAAGAGCCGTGATCATTCATGATGAATACGCACAGGATCCTTTTTTGTGTGATCTGCATGAGATGGCTGTACCTTCAGGAGTAAAGTGTGACACGATCACAACAGAAGAAGCGGTAAAGCAGTGGAAAGAAGATCAGTTCGGAGAGGACAATACGATCGTGATCTTTCAGACACCGGAGCATGCTATGAAAGCATATGAGGAAGGAATTCGGTTTGAACGAATCCAGGTAGCTACATTGGCAGGAGAAAAAAATTCGGTGTGTGTATATAAGCAGGTGAATGTCAGCCCGGAACGTGCAAAGGTATTCCAGGAAATGGACAGCAAGGGCATACAGGTATATTGCCAGATGTTTCCGGCAGATGCAGAAACATCTATGATGGAGCTTCTTGACCAGCCGCGGAACAAAAAAGCATTAGGTATATAAAAGAAAGGGGGGTTTTTCTTGATTACATTACAACAGGCGTTATTGATCGCATTATTTTATTTTTTGATTTTGAATCCATGGTTCACGATGGCAGCAAACCAGCTGAGGAATCCGGTTTGTGTCGGAATTTTTATAGGGATCATTATGGGGGATCCGGTTCAAGGGACGATATTGGGCGGTATGATACAGACAATGAATATGGCGCCTACTACGGTAGGAAACACAATTACAATGGACCTGCAGATGGCTTCTTTCATTGCGATCCCACTGGCAATGGCAGCAAATCTGGAGACAGAAGTCGTTATGGCGATTGCAGTGCCGTTTACGGTTATAGGCGCTTTTCTACAGCCTTTATGCCGTTCTTTGAATCAGTTTGGTATTGTGTTGTCTGATAAAGCGGCAGAAAAAGGAAATACACGGATGTTTTATTTCATTTCCTTGTTTTTTCAGCCGATCGTACAGTTTCCAATTTATTTTGGTTTGATGTTTTCGGTTTTATTCTGGGGACAAGGAGCTATGAATTCTATACTTGCAGCTATTCCGGAATGGCTGATGATTTCTTTTATTACATTGGCAAAATTTCTTCCGGGTATCGGCTTTGCTCTATTCCTTAAGAGTTCGGGACATAAAGAGAAATTTCCTCTGTTTTTCCTCGGATTCTATATCATGTATTTCTTCAGCGAACAGATCACGCTGATCGGAATCACGATTATAGCCGCTTTGATTGCGATCATGTTGGTAAATAATAAGAAAACAGCAGAACAATAGGAATGGGGGAAGCAAAAATGGGAGAAGAAACAAAAGTTCCAAGAAGTTTAGACAAGTGGACATTATTTAAAGTATTTTATATGTCGAGTACTTTTATCTCGAATTTTATTACATATCCGAGATTCTATGGTACAGGTTTTGCGGCAGCAGTATTGCCGGCTATTAAGAAATTATATGAAGATAAGCCAGAAGAGATCAAGGATGCGATGAAATCATATGGAGAAACGTATTACCTGGCAGAACCTATGACAGGCTGTGCAGTGACAGCGATCATCCTTCGTATGGAAGAAGAAAGGGCGGCAGGAAATGATATCCCACGTTCTACGATGAATAACTTAAAAACAGGTGTTATGGGCGGTCTGACAGGCTTTGGAGATACCATTTTTACAAGTACACTTCGTCCGCTGGCGTTGGCGCTTTTTACTCCAATGGCGATAGCAGGAAATATTATGGGACCGATTGGTTTTATCTTATTCAAGACGGCGTGTCGTTACGGATGGGCAGTTTTTATGTTTACGACATGTTATAAGCTGGGGAAAAATGCACTCGGCAGTATTATGAAACAAGGCTCCGGAGTGATGGGTAAGCTGACAGACGGGGTTATGACATTGAGTATGATGGTCATGGGAGCAATGGTATGTAAATACGTAACTCCTTCCATTGCATTGTCTTATACGAGCGGAGAGACTACTGCGGCGGTCCAGACAGTACTGGACAGTGCTTTGCCGGGTCTGCTTCCATTAGGATCCGTATTCCTCATTTATTATTTGATGAATAAAAAGAACTTAAGTGTTATAAAAATTATTTTAATATTCCTGGTGATCTGTATAATCGGTGCATTATTAGGAGTATTTGCATAAGGAAAACAGGTAAGCAATATGCAGAGAAAAGAGCGGGTAAAAGAGTTTGTCTTAACCGAATGGAGTAGAGCAAAAGACAAAGGGCAGGATATACATATCACTGCTGAAATGACGGCGGAGGCGCTGCATATCTGGAGGAGTGATGCGTCCAGAGATCTAAACAGCCTGGTAAGAGAGGGCGTTCTAGGGAAAACAGAGACATATCCGGTCTGTTTTTTCCCTAGAGAAAATGCTGTAGAAGGCTGCTCGTATACAGAGAATACACAGGAACCTTTTGTATCGATCATAGGATACAACGGGAGTCTTAAGGGGCAGATCCAGACAGCAAGAGCCGCTGCCGCTTACCCGCCAAATGGTTTGAATATTTTTATCGCAGGAGAGAGCGGAGTAGGCAAGACTATGCTGGCAGCAGAAATATGGCGATATATCTGTCATATACGTCGGGATCAGTCGGTCCCGTTTGTCTCTTATAATTGTGCAGAACATGCGGATAATCCTCAACTTTTATTATCACATTTATTCGGACATAAAAAAGGAACTTTTACCGGCGCTGATCAAGATAAGTCAGGAATCATAGAACTGGCAGACGGAGGCGTACTTTTTCTGGACGAAATACACCGATTACCGGGCACAGGACAAGAAATGCTTTTTACTGTGATGGATAAAGGTGTATACACTCCTCTAGGAGGCGTACATGAAAAAGAGGTGCATCTGCTGATTATAGGAGCGACGACAGAATCTACAGAGAATGCTGTCTTAGGAACATTTAAAAGGAGAATGCCGATCGTATTGAATATCCCGTCTCTGAAAGAAAGACCGCTTTCAGAAAGGCTTTCCTTGGTTATTTTGTTTTTTTCAAAGGAGAGTGCAAAGCTGAATATTCCGATTTATGTAGAGAAAGAAGCAGTGCGCTATCTGATCGCTTTTGAAAGTAAGACAAATATAGGAGATCTAAAGAATGAGATCCAAATCTGCTGCGCCAGAGGATATCTAAGATATATAGAGCAGAAGCAGATAGATATACCCTATATCCTTGTAGAAACGAGGGACTTATCAAGGACGATGGTACTAGAGCAAAGTAAAGAGGCGTCCGTAGAAGAATTTGTAGATCATATGATACCCGGTGAACAGATCTGTATTACAGCACAGAATGTAGAGTTGAAATTGACAGATAAGGAATCTGCAAGTAATGAAAAACGGACAGAAAAGAAAAAGGAAAGAGTATTGACGAAATCTGCTTCGCCGGATGTATGGAGATTTGCCAGGCAGATCGTAGAAACAGCCGAAATAGAATTAGTGGAAGAATATAGTGAAAAAACGATACAGGCGGTTGCTTTTTGTCTGGAGGAAATACGTTCATTCGCGCACCAGGGCGGAATGCTGGACAAATTGGATATACCTTGTGCGTTGGTCAGTTTGCAGGATGGAAAAGAAGGGACTTTTGTGATGTCCATTCGCCCGATGATCGAAGAACATTTCCATCTTAAGCTGATGGATAGTGAAGTATTGTTGCTGGCATCTATCTTAAAGCAGCATGCCAATCGTTTTGACAAAGAAGATGCGAAAAAGAGCCGATTTGGATTGATTTTGGCATCTGCTTGCAGAGAACGTGCAGTTGAGATGGCGAAAAATATTAACAAGATCTTCAGCGCTAAATTAGCATATCCGGCTGCGATCAGATCGGATATGGAAAAAGACCAGCAGTTAAAAGAAGTGATCGACGCAGCGGTTAAATTGTGTGACACAAAGGGGATCATCATACTGACAGATGAAAAAAAACTGCTGCATGATAAAAAATATATAGAAAAACAGGCCGGTGTAGTCTGCTATATCATCCCGAAAATGAACTGGAAGATTTCCATAGAGATAGCCAAGACAATGCTGGTAGCGGATGATGGACAGGAAATCCATTCGATTTTTAATATTGGGAGATGGAGTGGCTCTTTGGAGAAGCTGGTCGATATATTGATGGGGAAAAAGGAATAAGACAGATGATCGTATATTTTATCCGACACGGAAAAACAAACCTAAATCTCGAAAAAAGAATATCAGGAGCACGTACAGATGCTCCGCTTTCTGATAAAGGGATAGCAGAACTTAAAGAATATGTAAAAGAAAAGATCTACCCGTCTGATCCGGGAAATTGCTATACCAGTGATCTGAAGCGGACATGGCAGACGATACAGGCGATTTATCCGGAAAGATCGTATAAGCATACAGTATTATTAAATGAGAGAGATTTCGGCGAGATTGAAACAGAAACAGACAAGCATAAGATCATACAATGGAGAAAAAGTATTTTTGATGAAAAAGGAAATGAACGGGAAGAAGTTTTTGGGAAAGGCGAGTGTACTCGGGTGTTTGCAGAAAGAGTAGAGAGAGATTTTCATAAATTTTTAGAACAGCGATTTGCAAATGGCGAACAGCGGATCACAATATGCGGACATGGAGCATATCTGCGGCAGATCGGAGCCAATTATGGATTAGGGCAGCTAGGTGATTACAAGTACCTGATCTGCAATGGAAAAGGGCTTGTGTTTGATGTCATTCGGACAGATATGGGAAAATACAGCTTGCAGATTGTGGATTTTGTTGGCGGAAAGCATATGGAAGATGTAATGGAAGTCAGGCAGTCTTTAGAATAAAACAGACAGGAACAAGGAGACAGAAAGATGATACAAAGATTTGAACCGGATAAAATTGAAAAGGGAACCACGGGGATCATCGTGTTAAGTCATGGACCGATGGCGGCAGGCATATTAGATTCGGCGGCGGTGATCCTTGGAAATGAAGTGAAAAACAGTGCGGCATTTTGTTTGGAGTCGAATGATGATCCGCAGGTATATGGAGAGACTGTGCAGAAAGCGATAGAAGAATTTCAGGGAGACTGTGTGGTATTTGTAGATATCATAGGCGGGACTCCATATAATCAATTACTTCTTACCTCCAGAAAGAATGGGTATATCCCGTTGGCAGTAACAGGAGTAAATTTACCGATGGTGATCGTAGCAGCATCTTTGCGGGAATCTGGAATGGAGGGAGATGAACTCCTCGAAACGATGATAGAGGAGACAAAAGCCGGGACGATCAATGTGAAAAAAAGGTTGGAGAAAATGATGAAATAGAGGTGAGAACATTGAAGTTCATGCAGAGAAGAAAATATAAGGCAGAAAAAGAAGCGCGTCAGTTTATGGCGTTTGTCCAGGTTATCTTGGTACAAGACATTGCAAAACAGGCAGAGAAAGAAGGAAAAGATCAAAAGGAGGCTGGGATCCTGGCACTTTTGCACGGTATTGCGTTACTGTTCTTAAGCCTGGAAAGGGCGAATAAAGTTTCTATGTTTACAGGGGAGAATATGATGAAGCTGAAGGAACAGATCATTATGGCAAATATGAATTTTGCATTTGGTAAGAAAGAAGTGACAAATCAAAGAATCGAAGAATTTTCTAAACTGGTTTACGAAATATTAAAGCAGACCGGCTTGGATGGAACAGACAAAAAAGAAATGGCGATGGAGCGGATTGGGAATTCTCTGTGTGGGACTTTGTTGTTGCAAAATCGGGAAAATGTGCAAAGCAGTATAGACAGATTACAGGAGATGATAGATCGGGAAGTCAATCGGATCAGTAGTCTGCAGGAAGCAGGATGTTAAAATTTATAAAAACGTATTGTTCGGTATCGGACCGTGAATAGAACAATACGTTTTTTCTTTCATTTAGGCTAAAATATCTTTATAAACAACCGCTGCTTTTTGCAGGCAAGTTTCTATTTCAGAGATTGTTGTCATATGGAATACACGGTTTGTGATTTCTTCTGCCGTATCTTTTGATAAATGACGGACGATATATTTAATGACAGCGGACTGAGAAGGAACCATACTCAATTTATCAATTCCAAGACCTACCCATAGTGGTGTCAATAATTCATTAGAAGCAGCTTCCCCGCATATACTTACAGTGATCCCGGCTTTATGTGCATTTTCTGTTACTGTTTTGACAGCCCGTAATACAGAGAGATTGCAGTCTCTATAGAGGTATTGTATCTTTTCATTCATTCGATCAGAAGCCGTTACATATTGGATCAGATCATTTGTTCCTATGCTGAAGAAGTCGACTTCTTTTGCAAGAAGATCACTTATAAGAACGGCAGCCGGAGTTTCGATCATAATCCCTGTTTTAATAGAAGGATCATAAGGAATATGCTCCTTTTCTAATTCTTTCATACATTCTGCCAGAAGTTGTTTGGCCTGGCGCAATTCTTCTAGATTTACGATCATAGGAAACATAATAGACAGATTTCCGTAGGCAGAGGCACGCAGTATCGCTCTGAGTTGTGTGCGGAACACAGAGGGTCTGTCCAGGCAGATACGGATAGCGCGATAACCTAGGAACGGATTGTCTTCGTCAGGCATTTGCATATAGTCGATTTTTTTATCACCGCCGATATCCAATGTGCGGATTACGATTTCTTTGCCGTTTCCTTGTTCTGCGAGTTCTTTATATACCAGGAACTGTGCTTCTTCTGATGGATAATCTGTTTCTCCCATGTACAGAAATTCTGTGCGGAATAGACCGACGCCGTCGTAGATTTCCATATTCAGGCTTGGGATTTCTTCTTTTTGTCCGGCATTTAAACAAATCAGGACCTGGTGTCCATCGGATGTAAGAGCGGGATTTTTTTCGACCTCTTTCAGCAGAGAAGAGCGCATGCTAGATTTTTGAAGATATTTTTTATACTGTAGTATAAGATCTGGTTCCGGTTGAAAAACAATTTCGCCGGTATCTCCATTCATCCAGACAGGATGATTTTCTGCCGCCTGATTCAGTACCCCTTTGGCTCCGACGATCGCAGGGATACCCAAGGTCTTTGCAAGGATCACAGTATGGGAGGTCTGTCCTCCCTTTTCTGTTATGAATCCCTGAAGCCATGTTTTATCCAGACGTATAGTATCTGCCGGAGTCAAATCTTCTGCAATTAGGATAAAAGGTTCGTGTATATCAGAACAATCTACTTTTTTTGGAGAGCGGCCCAGCATTTTATCAATCAATTCATTGCAGACGTTTTCAATGTCATTGCCGCGTTCTTTCATATAAGAGTCATCCATTTCGGAAAACATTTTAGAGGTTTGATTCTTTTCTTCCTCTAAAATATATTCGATGTTGACCAATTCCTGCTTCATTTTTTTAATAGCTGTTTCGAAGAAAAAGTCGTCATTTACCATTTCCAGGTAGGCGAGAAAGATAAGGGCTCCTTCTTCTCCGACTTCTATCTTCGTTTTTTCATAAAGTGCCTGTAATTCTACTCGATAGTCGGCACGGGCATGCTGTAGTTTTTCTTCCTCTTTTGCTGTATCTGTTTCCTGTATAGAAAGAAGAGGAATCTCTTGATTTATATTTTTTAAGAGGACAGCGGCACCAAGCGCCTGTCCCCGTGTTCCTGTTAGTCCTTTTAGTGTATGCATGTTTACCTTCCTGTCAATTTTATTCTGTAAGAGTCTCAATAAACTGTACGATTTTTTCTCCGGCTTCTTTTTCATCTGGGCCTTCTACTTCCAGTAAAAAAGTGGTGCCTTTTGAAAGTCCGGCAGATAGGATACTGATGATACTTTTAGGATTCACCAGCATATTTCCGGAGATCAGTCTTATATCACTTTCTATATTGCGGCATAATGCGGCAAAATCAGAGGCAGGTCTTGCATGAAGACCGGTTTCATTTTGTACGGTTAATTCTTTTTTAAACATGTTAAAATTCTCCTTTATTTGTTTTTATATTTTTCTCATTTAAATAAATGAGATGATATACATCTTCTGGTGTTTTGGTAAGATCCAGCTGTTGTATAAACGAGGGATCCTTCAGCAGATGGATCAGAGAAAATAGTGCTCTTAAATGTTCCTTTTTATCTATAACGGATAAGAAGATTACATAAGAAATCGGCTTCTGACTGTCTGGTGTATGGAATAGGACCGGTGGATCCAGGCGTGTAAGAGACATTCCTAGTTTATAGCTGTTTTTTCCAGGAGTAGCGTGAAGAAGTGCGACCCCATCGGAAACAATGTAATAGGCGCCATATTTTTCTGTAATCTGGATCATTTCTTCTAAGTAATCCTGATGAAAATATTGCTCTTGCAGCAGAGGGGATGCTGCCTGATAAATCGTATCTTTCCAGTCTGTACAGCGAACATCTAACTGTATAAATGCAGGTGTAAGTAATTGATGCAGACAGGGAGAAGAAACACTGTCCAAAACAGGCGGGGTATAATTTGCAGCATAATAAACCGCGTCTTTTACTTTTTGAAAAACTTTTTCTGCATCCTGGGGAATAAGTTCATAAAGCACAGGACGTATAGCGCTTATGATCCTATCCGCTGTATGATTCGGTATAATGGCAGCAGGTTTAATCCCGGCATTATACATGTCCCGGATTTTTTTTGAGATCCGCATGAGATCCTGGTTTGTAATATTACCAGAAATATTTATGAACTCGATAGGACTTTGATAGATGGGGACAGCTGAGATCAGCAAATCGGCATCTTCCGTAGTCAGTGAAGAAATCTCCCATGAATTTACCGTGCGTATAACATGTATATTGGTAAAACAGGAAAGTTTTGCCTTAATAAATTGTGAAGTTCCTATACCTGCATTACAGGCAACAACGACCCGGTAAACATAGTGAGCGGAACGATATCGCTCTATAGCTGCGCTGAAATGAATCGTAATATAGAGAATTTCCACCTCACTGAGCGGACGTTGAAAGTACTGTTCGATTGGTTTGATATTTTCTTTTACTGCGTGAATGACAGTTATCTGTGTAGTGCGGACATCATTTAAAACAGGGTTGTCTGCTTTATCTGTCACAGAATTTTTATAGATAGAAGTCAGGTGACTGGAAAGACTCTCTAATAATTGAAAGTCATGTTTTAAATCTATATGTAAGAAATCAGAAATATTTTCTATCAAAACAGCCGTTAATAATTGTATTTCCATTGTATTGCGAGAATGTTCCATCATGCCGGAAGGCAGGAACAGATCTTTTAACACACGAGATAAAAACAGTATTTCGGAGTTTATGACAGGAAGTTCACAGGCTGTAGAGACAGCAGTCAGGATTCTTTCCGCACAACAGAAGAAATCAGGTTCTTTTATAGGAGAGCTGTCAATATAATGTTCGGTTCGTATTTTTTCTATTGTAAAGTTCAGATAATAATTTAAGCATACAAATAACTGGTTTGAGAGAGAAATCTTAAATTCCTGCTGTATTTTATAAAGAATATTTTTTGTGAGTTTGCGATCATCCTGCTTTGTTACAATATTAGATTTTAAGATCAAGTTTAATAAAAATTCATTTTCTCTTACAGTCAGTTCGATCAGCTTTACAAGAGCAATTCTTTTTTCGGTTTCTGTATTTTTTAAGATCAGACCCTTATTAGAAGACGAATGCATATCCAATCCTAATGACTGGGTATATTCCCGAAGAGAAGAAGAATGATTGATAAAGGTCGTACGGCTGACAGAAAGCTGCTCGGCTAACTGGTTGATCGTAATGTATTTTTCCGTAAAGAGCAGGATGACAGTTGTTACGATACACAATTCTTCTCTGGATAAATGATAAGAATATAAATTTGCTTCAGAAGCTTTTAAATTAATATAACGTTTGATTTCTGTGAAATTTTCCGGACAGATGACGGTTCCTTTATGAATCTGTATTTTTTCATAATCATGTTCAGATAATAAGACATTGATAGCATGGATATCATTGCGGATAGTCTGCGGAGATACTTGATATTTAAAAGCCAGATCTTCTATCGTACATTCTGTGCGATAGGAGAATTCTACAATAAGCTCAATGATACGTTTATACATGATAAAATACCTCTCTTTGCATATCTTTGTATGAAATATCAATTAGAAGGGGTGCTTTGCTTATTTATATTATAAATATTTTACAAGAAAAATATAGTCCAAAAAATTTTATTTAGAAAAAATTACTGGAACTAAACATTTCGGATATGATGGGATAACATAATACTATATTCAGTGTGTGCACAGACTGAACGAGATGTGGTACAGCAAAAAATTATATTAAGTCTAAAGGAAATTATTTAACAAGTACAGGAGGAGAAAAACCTTATGGAAATCATAAAAGAGATTATTTTAGGTATTTATAATGCCGGAGCAGCAGTATTTTTACCGTTAGTATTTTTTGTTGTTGGGCTATTTTTCAGAATGAAGCCAACGAATGCTTTACGTGCCGGATTAAAAGCAGGTATTGGTTTGGCGGGTGTTTCCCTGATCACGAATTATCTGATCACGACGCTGACCCCTGTGATCGATTATTATGCAGAAACAAGCGGAGGCTCAAGATTTGACATTGTAGATGTGCCTTGGTCGGTATCAGCGGCTCTGCCGTTTGCCCTTCCTATTTCAGTATTTTTGATCCCTTGTTTTGCAGTACTGACAGTTCTTTTAGTCCGTTTTAAAGTATTCCATACATTACAGCTTTCTATATGGGATTATGGACAGCAACTGACAGTGATCGGTTTTATTTATGTCTTGTCAGGCAATATGATATTGGCTGTTGCCTGTGGACTTTTGAATTTTATTTTTTGTATCTGGTGCGGCGACAAATATGCCGCAAGATGGTCAGAAACACTGGGACTGGATGGTACGACATCTTCTAATGTAACACAGATGAGTATGGCATTTCCGGTATGCTGGATCGCAAATAAGATCATGGATCTTATCCCAGGAATCAAGAATAATAACTTTACTCCGGAAAAGATCAGCAAAAAAATAGGTATCTTTGGAGAACCGGCTGTGATTGGACTGATCGTAGGTGTGTTCATGGCAATCATTACAAAACAAAACATTACTTCTGTATTTAGTATCGGTATGGGCGTTGCAGCTTCTATCGTGTTGATTCCACATACGATCAAAATCTTTTTGGACGGAGTTGGGACTCTGACGCAAGGCGCACAGGCATGGGCAGGCAATAAATTAGGTGAGGGACATAAGGTCTACATAGCATGTGACATGGCGATGTCTGTTGGCTCTCCGGTCGTTATTACGATCAACAGTCTGATGATCCCGCTAGCAGTTGCATTTGCGCTGATCGTTCCAGGCTTCAGATATTTTCCTACCGGATTGATGGGCGGCATTATTTATATGGTAGGTATATGTACAGTATATTGTAAAAATGATTTTATTCGTTCCTTTGTTTGCTCTATGTTGTATGTATTTTTCATGATGTCACTGATGAATTACCTTGCGCCTGAGATAGGACAAGTTTTCGCATATTTGGATCCGACGCTGACAGGAACGATCACTTCTCCGACTGCACTGGATTGGTTTAGTATTATAGGCTGCATTATAAAACGTTTATTCTTTATGTAATTGTATGAAGTCAGGAGAGCGTTAAGTTCTCCTGATTTATAAATATAGATTTGCTTCTGGGAGAGGGACAGGAAATGAAAAAAATAATAAATGCAAAAGTTATGACTCCATATAGATATCTGGAGGGATACGATGTCGCATATGAGAATAGAAAAATTGTAAAAATTGATAAAAATATTGAAAATTGCGAGGAAATCATAGATGGAAAGGGATTATTTTTAGCGCCTGGATACATAGATTTACATATTCATGGAGGCGGAGGGTATTCTTTTATAGAAGAAAATGAGGCGGCAGTTTCCCATGCAATGGATGAGGTTGTAAAACATGGAGTTACATCAGTATTGGCATCGCATATGGTTCCTGTGAAAAAGCTGGGGGATATATATCAGGAATATATGAAAAATACAGAGGGTCCGGAGATTTTAGGACTGCATGCAGAATGTGTGGATTGGGAATATATTTACGGGGATCCGATAAACAAAGGGAAAGAGGCGTCAGATTACAGCGTAGAAAAATGTAAAAAAATCGTAGAGGAAATACCAGTCATAAAAAGGATAGGGATCGATCCATGTATTAAAGGTGCTGACGAGATCACCAGATATTTTGTATCTAATGGAGTAAGCGTTTCTATTTCTCACTGTGGACCGGCAGATTACACACAGGTCATGAAATGTGTGGAGGCAGGAGCAAACAGTGTTACGCATTTGTACACTGGAATGTCTGGGTTTTACCGGGATGCAGACACGGGAGAAAGATTCCCCGGTCTGATCGAGGACTGTCTGCTGGAGCCGGATATATACGCCGAGGTCATCGGAAACGGTAAACATCTGACAGGATCTATGCTGGATCTGATCTATCGGAACAAAGGTGTACATGGCATGTATCTTGTCACAGATGCCGCAACGAGAGAAGAACCTTTTGCAGAGGGCGAAGAAATGGTTGTCCCTAACCGTTTGCCGGATAGGATCAGCATAAAAACGATGGCGCCTATGGATTATATTGTACAGAAGACATATCAATATTCCAATATTCCTTTACTGGATGTGATCAGGATGGCAACACTTACTCCGGCACAGGTGATTGGAGTGGACGATCATAAAGGAAAGATCTGTGAAGGCTATGACGCAGATTTTATCCTTCTGGATAAAGAATTAAATATAAAAGCTGTGATCGCCAGAGGGAGAACATGCAAGGGGCTTGAAGAATAGGAGGAAAAACGATGAAAAAAGAAGATATTCTGGTGATCGATGCGGAAGCAGAAGATTATAAAGAAGCGATCGAGTGTGCAGGCAACTGCCTGTTTAAAGAGGGATATGTTAAAGATAATTTTGTAGAAGAATGTCTGAAGCGTGAACAGATTTATCCAACTGGTCTGCCATCGGCAACCCCAATCGCTATTCCTCATTGTGCCAGCAAATTTGTGGAAAAAGAGGGAATGTGTGTTGTGAGATTAAAGAGGAATGTAGATTTTCATAGAATCGATGACGCTGAACAGTGTGTCAGCACGTCACTGATCTTTAACCTTGCGTTGAAAAAAGATGAGCAACACGTCACATTTTTACAGAAGTTTATATTGGCGCTTGGAAATGAAGAAGGAAATTTTGCAAAAGAATGTATGACGCTGAAAAAAGAAGAAGTGTCAGAGTTGTTTGTCAAATACCAAATTTTATAACATATATTAAGGAAGGATGATGAAAAATGGGAAAGAAAATTGTATTTGCATTTGACGGGAGGCGTCAGCCAGATCCTTATCATGGACGTGATGATATAACAAGTCTGATCAGCCAGAGTGAGAAATATGGGTATGAAGTTGTGTGTACCTATGACGACGGATTGTTTTGCGAAGGCGGAGACTATCGTTCTGTTGCAAGACGGATTGAAGAGGAAGGTCCTGATTGGGTAACTTATTCAGAAGAATATCTCAAGGTGATGGAAGACTGTGAAATCCTGGTTATCATGTACAATGGGGTAAATAAAGTTCTTTTAGAGCGGGCTAAGAAATTAAAATATATCGCTGTTATGCGCAGCGGATTAGAAAATGTGGATGTTGAAGAGTGCAAAAAACGAGGTATCAAAGTAAGCAATTGTCCCGGAAAAGTATCAGAACCTGTGTCAGAAATGGCATGTACCATGATCTTAGATGTAATGAGAAATGTGACAGTGGTGAATAAAAACTGGAAGGCAGGGGATGGTTTTCAGGCAGTAGAAAGCAGCAAATTATCTTGTGAGACGACAGTCGGGATCGTTGGTTTTGGGATCATCGGAAAAAAAGTAGCAAAAAAATTAAGCGGTTTTGATTTTAAATTTATCGCATATGATCCGTTTGCAAATAAAGAGGATGCCCAAAAGTTGGGAGTAGAGCTTGTAAGTCTGGAGGAGTTAATGTCAAATGCCGATATTATCACAGTCCACGCACGTCTTCTTCCTGCGACAGAGAATCTGATCGATGAAAAAGAAATTGCTTTGATGAAACCGTCGGCATATCTCATCAATACAGCAAGAGCAGGGTTGGTAAATGAAGATGCACTGATCGAGGCGTTAAAAGACCATAAAATAAAAGGCGCGTCTCTGGATGTATTTAAAGAAGAACCTCTACCGGATGATCATATTCTTCATCAGTTGGAAAATGTAATCCTTACGCCACATATGGCAGGAAATGCAGGAGATGTTATGTTGTTATCTGTAAAAATGATGATGGAAGAAATCGAACGCTATATGAGCGGTGAGAAATTAGAGAGTCAGGTTGTTTAGTAGAAAGGAGCAAGAAAAGATGAGATATGGATTTATTGGAGTAGGAAATATGGGATATTTTATGGCGGGACATTGTCTCGATGCAGGCTATGAAATGGTAGTCAGCGGGACACATGCCAAAGATGCGGTGGCTAGACTGGTTGAAAAAGGAGCAGAAGAAGTTGCGTCCAATGCAGAAGTAGGACAGAAAGCCGAACGGGTTTTCCTTTGTTTACCAAATGGAGATGTGGTAAAGCAGGTTATAGATGAACTGATAGAAAATAAAAATTCAGTAGTCAAGGAAATCTATGATTTCAGTACGGTAGGTCCAACGGTTTCCAAGGCATTGGGAAGGGAAGGAGCTGAGAAAGGGTATAAATACTATGACTGCCCTATAGCAGGCGGAGTTGCTGGCGCTGAGGCAGGTACTTTATCTATCATGATCGGATGTGCGGATGGAGAATTCGAACAAATAAAAGAAGTGGTATCACCGATGGGAAAGAATATTATGCATGCAGGCGAAGTAGGGGCAGGCTCTGCAGCTAAGATGTTTAATAATTATCTGGGAGGTTCTGAATTGGTTGCCTGCTGTGAAGTCATGGTGATGGCAAAACAGCTTGGCATGGATGTAGAGAATCTGTTCGATATCATCAATAAGAGTACCGGCAGAAACTTTGCTTCTGAGACGGCGATTCCCGGGTTCTTAAAGCATCGTGATTTTACACCAAAGTTTACAACAGATTTATTTTATAAAGATATTAATATCGCTATGCAGACAGCAGATGAATTGAAGCTTCCTGTAACGATCGGACCGGCGACTCTGCAGGCGTTTGGAGCAACCCGGGCAATGGGATGCGGACAGGAACATAGTATCGCTGTTGTAAAATATTATGAAGCGTTGGCTGGCATAAAAGTAAATGAAGAAGATCAATAAAGAACAACAAAGAAAGGATGAAAGAACATGCTTGTTAATACAAAGGACATTTTAAATGACGCGAAAAAGGGCGGCTATGCCGTAGGAGCCTTTAATCTGCTGACACACCCTACAGTTGAGGCAATCTTGTCAACAGCGGAAGAAACAAATACACCGGTCATTATACAGTTTAATGACTGGGTAGATCCGGATCTGGCGCCGGCACGCCGTAAAACACAAGTCGAAGCAGATCTGTTTATGCACTATATGGTAGAACGTGCAAAAGCCTCAACAGTTCCGGTAGCGATCAACTTAGACCATTGCAAGACATATGAAGGATGCATTCGCGCAATACAGTGGGGAGCCACTTCCGTTATGATCGACGGATCTGAACTGCCACTGGAAGAAAATATTGCCGTGACAAAGAGAGTCGTAGATATCGCACATGCATGTAAGGTTTCTGTAGAAGCTGAGATCGGACATGTAGGCGGACGTGGTGATGATGAAGTAAAAGAAGACATTTATACGACTGTAGAAGAAGCAAAGACATTTTATGAGCAGACAGGAGTGGATATGCTTGCAGTGTCCATTGGAACAACACATGGTGTTTATTTGAAAAAGCCGGAATTAAAATTTGAACGTATTACAGAATTAAATGAAGCAATTCCGATCCCTTTGGTCATGCATGGAGGGAGCGGCCTGACAAAAGAAGATTATATAGAAGTCTCTAAAAGAGGAATCTCAAAGATTAACTTTGCTACATATATGTTCCTGGCAGGCGGGCAGGCGATGGCTGATTTGGTAACCAGCGGTTCTATGAAAAAACCAGAGTTTAATACACTCATGAAAGCCGGAGTAGAAGCACAGAAAGCAATCATCCGGGAACATATCGGATACTTTGGTACTGAAAAATGGAATAAAAAATAAATCAGAAAATCATGCAGGAAAAAGTCCAGAATAGAAAAAAATATATATGTTTGTTCCTGTTTTGTATATGTAGTTTTGCAATGAATCTGTATTCAGCACAGTTATCCCCTCTGGCGGGACAATTGATGGATAAGTTTCGTATTACAAGAGTACAGTATACCTCACTATATATGAGCACACTGCTTCCCTCGCTGCTGCTGGGAATACCATGTGCCTGGGCAGTGAAAAGATTTGGTATAAAGAAATGTCAGTGTATAGGTATGGGGATAGGTCTGGCGGGGCTGATATTGAGACTGTTCTTCGATGAGTTTAATTTGTTTTATTTGTTTACGCTGCTCCTTGGTTTTGCAAATGTTGTGATCAGTACGATGGGGGTAGCGACATTTACTCAAGGATTTAAAAAGGAAAGTGCAGGAATCGTTACGGGAATCATGATTGCATTTGGCGCAGGAGGAAAGGCACTGGCAGAATTGACAACAGCGCTGTTTCCTGTTTTTTGGCAGATGACCGTGATGGATATTCTTTTACAATGTACTATTTTAGCAGCCTGGATCTTTTTTATGGATGATTTGGAACCGGTGCAGACGCAAACTACTGTCGGACAGACATTCAGGCAGATCATGAAAGACAGATATATTTGGATAGGCGCAGTTGCGCTGATGTTGGTATTTGGCCTGTATACGGGGATAAGTGCGCATCTTCCGTCTATTTTATCGAAAAAAGGATATGATACATTCCAGGGAGGATTTATAACATCTTTTATATCTATAGGATATTTTGTAGGAGCGGTTACGCTGCCAAAGCTTACCTCCCTGCTGCGGAAGAAGAAAAACTTTATGATGCTTCTGGCAGCGACAGGCAGTTTGTTTACAGTATTGGCGGCAGTCAATACAAACAAAGTGATTTTAATCTTATGTGTGTTTATCATAGGACTGTGTGTAGGAGGACTGCTTCCGTTATCCTTGGCAATACCGGTATCTATTTTGCAGTTTGATACCCAGAAAAGTCAGACGGCAGGATCTTTGCTGACGACTTTTCAACTGGCAGGAGCTGTGCTGATACCGACATATGTGATCGTACCTTTAGCAGAAAATAATGTGAATGCGATCCTTATATATACGGCAATACTGATGGCAGTAGAAGGCATACTATTTTATTGTTTACCAAAAAGTAAGCAGCAAAGAGAGGAGAGTTAAGAAAATGAAAAGTTTGAAGGTGATCATAGCTTGCGGAAGCGGCGCTGTTACATCTACCATGTGCGGCGGTGTTGTAAAAGAACTTGCAGGAGAGAACGGAATCTCCGTTGAAGTGACAACATGCAGTATTATGGAATTTGAAGCACAAAGAAGTGAATATGATGTGAAGTTTACGACGATGGCTTATAAATTTCCGGAAGGAGAGAAATATACGCTTAATATCTTTCCTTTGATCACAGGAATCAATGCAGCGGCATGTAAAGAAAAAATTACAGAAATATTGCTGGAAGCAGCACAGGATGAATAGGAAGATAAGATTTTAGAGAAAACCCTTTTAAACTGCAAAACAAATAGAGTATAATAATAGACAGCCGATTATCTTCGGCTGTCTATTCGTATATAGATCATAGTGTAAAGGAGGAATAGAAGAATGTTAAGAATCGGGATGCTGACAAGTGGCGGCGACTGCCAGGCTTTGAATGCGGCTATGCGCGGCGTGGTGAAAGGGCTTTGTTCTAAGAGAGATGATGTAGAGATATATGGTTTTAAAGATGGATATAAAGGTTTGATATATGCAGATTTTAATATGCTGACGTCAAAAGATTTTTCCGGGATCCTGACCCGCGGCGGCACTATCTTGGGGACGTCCAGGCAGCCGTTTAAACTGATGCGCGTGCCGGATAAGGATGGGCTGGATAAAGTAGAAGCGATGAAGCACACGTATCATAAACTGAATTTAAACTGTTTGGTGATCCTGGGAGGAAACGGCACACAGAAAACAGCGAATCTGTTAAGAGAAGAAGGACTGAACATTGTGTCTCTTCCGAAGACGATCGACAACGATCTGTGGGGAACAGAGATGACGTTTGGTTTCCAGAGTGCGGTAGATATTGCTACAGATACGATCGACAGGATCCATACGACAGCGACTTCTCACAGCCGGGTATTTATCATAGAGATCATGGGACATAAAGTCGGACATGTCACCTTACATGCGGGAATCGCAGGAGGGGCGGATATTATCCTGCTTCCGGAGATTCCTTATGACATCGATGAGATCGCGAGTGTGATCCAGAAGCGTTCTGCGGCAGGAAAAGCGTTTACGATCCTGGCAGTGGCGGAAGGAGCTATTTCTAAGGAAGATGCAAAACTGAAAAAGAAAGAGTATAAGGAGAAGGTAGCCAAGAGAAAATATCCTTCCATCGCCTATGAGCTTGCGGAGCAGATACAGAAAAAGACAGATAAAGAAGTGCGCATTACTGTACCGGGCCATACCCAAAGAGGCGGTTCTCCATGCCCGTATGACCGTGTATTTTCTACAAGAGTAGGAGCAAAGGCAGCGGAACTTATCCTCAAGGAGGAATATGGATACATGGTGGCTATGAAAAAAGGAGAGACGGTAAAGGTTCCGCTTGAGGAAATAGCCGGGAAACTCAAATATGTAGATCCCAACTGCAGTCTGATCAAGGAGGCAAGAATGGTCGGGATCAGCTTTGGAGATAAAGCATAGTATCTTTAGGATTTTAAAGGAAAAAGTATTAAGTAGAGGTGTAATTCATGTCATATACGGCACTTTACAGAAAATTTCGTCCTGCGGCATTTGAGGACGTAAAAGGACAGGACCATATTATTACAACGCTGAAAAATCAGATCAAAGCAAACCGTATCGGGCATGCATATCTGTTCTGTGGGACGAGAGGAACCGGAAAGACGACCGTAGCAAAGATATTTGCCAAAGCGGTAAACTGTGAACATCCGATAGATGGAAGTCCCTGCGGGGAGTGTGACATGTGCCGTTCCATCTCGGCAGGAACGTCTATGAATGTGATCGAGATAGACGCGGCGTCCAACAATGGTGTGGACAATATCCGGGAGATTCGGGAGGAAGTCACCTACCGCCCCACAGAAGGACGATACAAAGTCTATATCATAGACGAGGTGCATATGCTTTCCATAGGCGCTTTTAATGCGCTTTTAAAGACACTGGAGGAGCCGCCGGAATATGTCATTTTTATCCTGGCTACAACGGAAGTGCACAAAATACCGATCACGATCTTGTCCAGATGTCAGCACTATGATTTTAAAAGGATCAGTATAGAGACGATCTGTGGGCGCATGAAAGACCTGATGGGCAGGGAACAGGTAGAGGTGGAGGAAAAGGCGCTCCGCTATATAGCAAAGGCGGCGGACGGTTCTATGCGTGACGCTTTAAGTCTGCTGGACCAGTGCATTGCATTTTATCTGGGACAGACCCTGACTTATGACAATGTGCTGGAAGTACTGGGGGCAGTGGATACAGATGTATTCAGCCAGCTTTTGCGCAATATTCTTTCCAGAGACGTGGCGAAAGTGCTGGATACAGTGGAAGAACTTGTCATGCAGGGCAGAGAATTGACCCAGATGGCGGCGGATTTTACCTGGTATTTAAGAAACTTGCTTCTGGTAAAGACATCTGATAATATAGAGGATGTATTGGACGTATCCACGGAAAACATGGAGCAGTTAAAGGAAGAAGCGCAGATGATCGAGACAGATATGCTCTTCCGGTTTATCCGTGTATTTTCTGAACTTTCAGGACAATTGAAATACGCAACACAGAAAAGAGTGCTTTTGGAAGTGGCGCTGATCAAGTTATGCGTGCCGGCTATGGAGATACAGACAGATACATTGCTGGATAGGATCCGTGCCGTAGAAGAAAAAATAGAAAAGGGAATTCCTGCCGCAGATATGGCAGGGCAGTCAGCTTATGCAGAGCATGCGGGACGGTCTGCCGGGTTACCGGATATGCCGCAGGAGAGCCGGACAAAACCAGAGCTTCCAAAGGCGATCCCGGAGGATGTAAAAGAGGTTGTGCAGAATTTTCGCTCCATCGCAGATGAAGCTTCCGGACTGCTTCGTACATTTTTAAAGAAAGCGCGTTTGAGCCTGGGCGGTGATAACCGGCTGCTGATCGTGATGCCGGGGAATCTGGAGGCGGATGTGGTCGGCAGTGAAGAGCACAAAAGCGAACTGGAAATGCTGATCGAAAACCGGATCGGAAAGAAAGTGGAAGTAGAAGTGCGTCATGTAGAAGAAGGAAGGCACTTTGAAGATACATTCGTGGATATTGAACAGAAAATAAATATGGAGATCATAGTGGAGGATTAAACATGGCAAAACGTGGAGGATTTCCAGGCGGAGGCATGCCTGGAAATATGGCAAATCTTATGAAACAGGCGCAGAAGATGCAGCGGCAGATGGAGGAACAGCAAAAGGAACTGGAATCGAAAGAATTTACCGCCGCAGCAGGAGGCGGGGCTGTGGAAGTAACAGTTTCCGGTAAAAGAGAAGTGATGAAGGTGAAACTTGCAGAAGAAGTCGTAGATCCAGATGACATTGAGATGTTGGAAGATCTGATCGTTGCCGCTGTGAATGAAGCTTTGCGCCAGGTAGACGCAGAGTCAGGTGCGGCAATGTCGAAACTAACAGGCGGCTTAGGCGGCGGAGTACCGGGGATGTTCTAAGATGGAGTATTACAGTAATCAGATAAGCAGGCTTATCGAGGAGTTTTCCAGACTCCCCGGAATTGGAAGCAAGTCAGCGCAGCGGCTTGCTTTTCATATTATTAATATGCCGAAAGAACAAGTGGAGAATCTGGCGAGAACGATCGTAGAGGCCAAAACCAACGTGCGTTATTGTAAAGAATGCTGTACACTGACAGATCAGGAGGTCTGCCCTATATGCAGGAATGAAAAACGGGATCATAAGACGATCATGGTAGTGGAGACGCCCAGAGACCTGGCTGCCTATGAGAAGACAGGAAAATATGACGGCGTATATCATGTCCTGCACGGCGCTATTTCGCCTATGTTGGGAATCGGGCCGGGGGATATCCGTCTCAAAGAGCTGATGGAAAGATTACAGGGAGACGTGGACGAGGTCATCATCGCGACGAATTCCAGTCTGGAAGGAGAAACGACAGCCATGTACATCAGTAAACTGATCAAGCCTGCCGGGATCAAGGTGAGCAGGATCGCAAGCGGCGTACCGGTCGGAGGAGACCTGGAATATATTGACGAAGTCACACTTCTGCGCGCACTGGAAGGCAGGACAGAGATTTAAAGAGGAACACAGGCGATGAATAAGAGAAAAGTAACATCATCTGACGTGGCAAAAAAAGCAGGGGTATCGCAGGCTTCCGTTTCTATGATACTGAATAAGAAGTATAACGTATCTTTTTCTAAAGAAGTGGTAGAACGGGTAGAAAGCGCGGCAAAGGAACTGGGCTATGAACTGCCGCACCGCAAGCCCAGAAAAGAGATACGCCGGGAGAAATTGCTGGTGGTCTTAAGCCCGAATCTGACCAATCCTTACTATGTGATGCTGCTGCAGGGAATTGAGTCCAGAGCGACAGAACAGGGCTTTGGATTGTTTGTGTGCAATACGCAAAGAGATCTGGAACTAGAAGAAAGATATTTGAAAATGCTGCCGGGACTGAATCCGCAGGGGGTCATTTATACTTGCAATCCCAGCAGATGTTTTATGCCTCTGGTAGAAGAACTTTCCAGAAAAATACCTTTTGCTATTATCAACAATCAGAATGAAAAGCTGGATGTAGATGCCGTGGAGCTGGATAATGCAAAACTTGGCAGGCTGATGGCAAAGCATCTTCTGGAATTGGGACATAGGCATGTGGCATACATCGCTCCGCCTTTGACGGTAAGACAAAAGCAGCGTTCTAAGCGGGTAGAGGGGTTTCTAAAGGAGTTCAAGGAGGCCGGTCTGGGAGAAAATGTCATCATCAAGGCGGCAGACGAGCAGATCGACAAAGATATTCCCGGAATCGATTCGGAATACCGCATTGGATATGATCTGACAAAAGAACTCTTAAAAGAAGAGAATGAATTTACTGCTATCGCAGGCTTAAATGATATGATCGCTTTTGGGATTTTAGATGCTTTGTATGACGAAAAATATAAGGTGCCCGGAGATATCTCTGTTATGGGGTGTGATAATACGCTTTTCGCAAAGATGCATAAAGTTTCGCTGACTACGATCGAGCATTTCGTGATCTATAAGGGAATGGATGCCTGCGACATTATCATGAAAAAGATCAACACAAGGAGCAGACGCTATGCGGAAATGGAGCCGGTCAGTATCTATCATGTAGAGTATGAACCAAGAGTTGTGGAAAGAGGAACGACCTCTTATCCACACAGTAAAAAAAGAAAAATTAATACAAGAAAGTAAATTATTAGTAATAATTTGCGGTCCCTTTTTTGTCAGCAGAAATATAAGACTGAATATAAACAAAAGCAATGGGATTTTAAACTTGGACAGCGAGCCATAGAAAAAAGAATATTAATAATTTGGAATTATAAATAAAATAAAATTATTAATAATTATGAACGCTATTGACCTGTTTTCTGAGAATGGGATATAATCGAAAATAGGTAAAATTGGTTTAAGTTCAAGGAGGAACAGCAAATGAAATTTTTTATTGACACAGCAAATGTAGAAGATATCAAAAAAGCAAATGATATGGGAGTTATCTGCGGGGTAACGACGAATCCGTCTTTGATCGCAAAAGAGGGGCGTGTATTTGAGGAAGTTATCGCAGAGATCGCCTCTATTGTGGACGGACCGATCAGCGGAGAAGTGAAGGCTACAACGACAGATGCGGAAGGCATGATCAAAGAAGGAAGAGAGATCGCAAAGATCCATCCCAATATGGTCGTAAAGATCCCGATGACTGTAGAAGGATTAAAGGCATGCAAAGTGCTTTCATCCGAAGGGATCAAGACGAATGTGACCTTGATCTTTACGGCAAATCAGGCTTTGCTTGCAGCACGTGCAGGCGCGACATATGTATCCCCATTCCTGGGACGTCTGGATGACATCTCTGTAAGAGGAACAGACCTGATCGCAGAAATCGCGCAGATCTTTGAAGTAGCAGGAATCGAGAGTGAGATCATTGCTGCCAGCGTGCGCAATCCTATCCACATTACAGACTGTGCTCTTGCGGGAGCGGATATTGCGACAGTTCCATACAAAGTGATCGAGCAGATGACACATCATCCTTTGACAGATGCGGGCATTGAAAAATTTCAGGCAGACTATAAAGCAGTATTTGGTGAATAAGACCAATAGGAGGAAACCATGAACAAACTGGAATTAATGAAAACTGCAAATGAGGTCCGTAAAGGGATCGTAACGGCAGTACATAGCGCGAAAGCCGGACATCCGGGCGGTTCGCTTTCGGCAGCAGAGATTTTTACGTATCTTTATTTTGAAGAAATGCATGTAGACGCAAAGAATCCGAAAGATCCGGAGCGAGACAGATTCGTACTTTCCAAGGGGCATACGGCTCCCGGTCTGTATTCTGTCCTGGCACAGAAAGGATATTTCCCGAAAGAGGATTTAAAAACTCTGCGACATACAGGTTCTTATCTTCAGGGACATCCGGATATGAAGCACATTCCGGGGGTAGATATGACGTCCGGTTCACTGGGACAGGGAATTTCGGCAGCGGTAGGAATGGCGATCGCGGGAAAACTGCAAGGGAAAGAGTATCGTGTATATACACTGTTGGGAGATGGAGAGATCCAGGAAGGACAGGTTTGGGAGGCTGCTATGCTGGCAGGCCATAAAAAACTAGATAATCTGGTAGTTATCGTAGACAACAACAATCTGCAGATAGACGGAGAGATCACAGAAGTCAACTCTCCATATCCGATCGACAAAAAGTTTGAGGCATTTAATTTCCACGTGATCAATATGGATGGAAATGATTTTGACCAGATAGAAGCAGCCTTTAAAGAGGCAAGGACTGTAAAAGGATGTCCAACGGCGATCATTGCAAAGACTCTGAAGGGGAAAGGCGTATCTTTCATGGAAAATCAGGTGGGATGGCATGGTAAGGCTCCGAATGACGAGGAGTATGAGATCGCTATGAAAGATTTGGAGAAAGTAGGTGAAGCATTATGTCAGAAGTAAAGAAGATCGCAACAAGAGATAGCTACGGTAATGCTTTAGCTGAACTTGGAAATGAACATAAAGAGATCGTCGTACTGGACGCCGATCTGGCGGCAGCGACAAAGACAGGCGTATTTAAAAAGGCACATCCGGACAGATTCATTGACTGTGGGATCGCAGAAGGAAATATGATGGGCGTGGCAGCAGGGCTGGCGGCGGCCGGGATGGTTCCGTTTGCAAGTTCTTTTGCTATGTTTGCGGCAGGACGTGCTTTTGAACAGGTGAGAAATTCCGTCGGATATCCCCACCTGAACGTGAAGATCGGCGCCACACACGCCGGTATTTCTGTAGGGGAAGATGGAGCGACACACCAGTGTAACGAAGATATCGCATTGATGCGTACGATTCCGGGCATGGTTGTCTTGAATCCTTCCGATGATATTGAAGCCAGAGCGGCTGTGCGTGCGGCATATGAACATCAGGGCCCAGTGTATATGCGTTTTGGACGTCTTGCGGTTCCGGTGATCAATGATAAACCGGAGTACACGTTTGAGATCGGAAAAGGCGTGGTATTAAGAGAAGGAAAAGACGTGACGATCATCGCTACAGGCCTTCCGGTAGCAAATTGTCTGGAAGCCGCAGAAAAACTGGCGGCAGAAGGGATTGAAGCAAAGGTGATCAATATCCATACGATCAAGCCTTTGGATGAAGAACTTGTGGTCGCAGCCGCAAAAGAGACAGGCAAGGTCGTTACCGTTGAAGAACATTCTGTTATCGGCGGGCTGGGAAGCGCAGTATGCGACGTTCTTTCCGAAAAGGCGCCGACGAAAGTGATGAAGATCGGAATTAATGATACATTCGGAGAATCCGGGCCGGCATTGGAACTTTTGAAGAAATATGGTCTGGATACAGAGAGTATCTATCAGAAGATTAAGGCGTTTATGTAGTATTGTAAGAGAAGAAAAACGAGATATAAAATAAGTGAAATGTCATTAGAAACCAATCTGTGATCTTAACAGTGTTAGGTTGGTTCTGATGGCATTTTTGTTGTTTATGATATTTTTATGACAGACTCCTGCGCTATGTATAATGCGGCTAAAGTATGTATATATAGTTTTTGTTTTCTGTAAATATATCCAGAATTAAATTTTAGAAATAATATATAAGTATATTTTATTTCTAATAGGAAATAGGAACAAAAAATAAGTACGATAAGTACGGAAGAAAGAGCGAAGGAGAAAGCATTGAGAAACAAAAAATCTGTGGTCAAACAGATCAGAAAGATATCTATTGGAGTGATGTCATGCGTGCTGGGATATACACTTGTGCTGTCACCGGCGGCAATGGCAGCAGGTGCCGCAGCAAACGCCAATGGCAGCAGCTCAATTGAGAGTAAAGCAGCATCTGGAAATATTGATTATGAGATGCTGGGATATACAAAAAATAAGAAATACAATTTTCAGGACTTAAAATTTGATCCGGAAAATCTGTCAAAAAACAATACTACGACAGAAGCTAACTTTAAGCTGTATGGAAAACATAATATTGCAGCTTCAACAGCAAACTGGAAAATAAACCTTCAGATTGATGAGAGGCTTGCAAAATATATAACTAGAATTGAGGTTGAGCCTAAGAGACTTGTGGAAGGAAGTGCAAGTTCACAAAGAATTGTTTTTCAAAGAAAAAACGATACACTAGGGAGAAGCAAAAATATATGGGTCGCTAATTATATTCGGGCAAGCGAGGGAATCTTTGCAGGAGGAGAAACGACAGATACACAAACGGCATATAATGGTAAAATCTATTTTGAAAAACCGGTAAAGGAAATCCTCGCGGACATAGGAGATGATAAATTAAGCAGTGACAAGCTGTTTTATAGGATTTATCTGACAAGTAAGAAAGATAAGGATAAAATTGTGCCGGGAATTGATTCGACTGGTTTTTTCAAGGTACAGGGTATTGATAAAGACAATATTGAAGATGCAGTATCTGCCGGCAACGATTGGTTCAAACATGCATCGGTGGAGGGCAGATATGAAAAGGATCCAGTTATTGGAAGTTCGAATGGCGCAATCGTTGTAGATTATAAAATTTCAAAGAATACGAATTTGAGCTATACGATAAGTGCAAAAAATAAACCATGGAATTTAAAATATTCTGTTGATCCAAGACTTGTAAAGTATATCGATGGGATAGAGCTATATAAAATGAAAGATGCCACTGAAGTAGCACCGGATTTTTCTTTTAGCGGTAAAGGTAATAAAAAAGTTGTAGATTTATCTATAGACAGAAGACCTGAAAATGTCAAATATGGTACAGGATTTTTCACGGATAGTAATCTTACAGATTATGTTGCATTTGCAGAGGGCTCTCCGAGGCCGGTAATTATACGATATGTATATAAGCTTAACAAGCCAATGGATCAAATTTTGGAAGAACTGAGAAATGAAGCTGGAGTAAGTGAGGGCGCACCTTTCGGAGATGACTTTGTTTTCCATGCATGGCTTACAGATCAAACTGTAAATGCGTTAATTCCAAATACGCATGGTGTTGGCTTTTACAGAGTTCAAGATATTGATGGTGACGGAAAGACTGACGACGAAGAGGTAAATAGCGATCAAAGCCCTTATATTGGGATACCAAAGATTAAGGCGCCTTATAATGGAGACACAAAAGTAAAAGCGTCTGTTTTATTAAATGAAAATGCAGGAAAAGGAAATAAAGCACAGCTTATTAACAAAAATGGAGAAATAATAGCTACTATAAATAATCTAAATGCAGAAGAAAACGGTGTACCTAAGACAATAGTAAAAGAATTAGAGTTTAATGTAAATGATCCAAGTAAGCTAGGTAAAGCCGGCGATGAGGTTATAGTTCGTATCATTCCTTCAGATCCGAGATATACAAAGGGAGAAGAAGCAAAAGCAACAGTAAAAGAGTCTCCTAAAGCAGTTCAGGAAGCGATAGAAATTGCTAAAGATACGGATTTAACAGACGATAGTACTATTGCGAAATCAGGAATTGCAAACGCAGCCAAAATGCCGGAAGGGACAAAATATTCTTGGAAAACAACACCAAATACAGATGAGATTGGAGAAAAAACAGGAGTTGTATCGGTAACTGTGCCGGACAGAGATGAGCCTTTTGAGGTGACTGTTCCTGTAAAAGTGGTACAAGGTTTTGAAGTGACTGTTACGAATCCTCCAAAACAGATTGAAGGACAGGAGGTAGCGCCTAATACAAAAGTAATTGAGGCAAATGAAGATGGTTTTACTGTTTCAGGAGTACATGACGAAGGAAATAATTCGGGATTGACAATTGATGAAAAGGGAGATTTATCAGGAATGCCTGCTGGGCTTTTATGGGGAGATAAAGACTCAAACACTTATGAAGAGCAGAATATTACACTTCATGCAATTGTAACATCAGAAGATGGTACATCCATAAAAAACGTAGAAGTTACTGTCACAGTGCAAAGGGATACGGATGGAGACGGAACTCCTGATATCATAGATGATGACGATGACGGAGATGGTTTTTCGGATACAGAAGAGATAGAAAAAGGAACGGATCCAAAAGATCCAAATTCTAAGCCCGGGGAAGACCAGACAGATGCGCAGAAGTATACGGCAACAGGAGGTATATTGAACAAAGACTATGGAGATATTGCGATGGAAGCAGAAGTTCTTGGGAAAGTAACAACGGATGCGCCAGATGAAAAAATAAAATCCAAGATTGTTATAGGAGATATCCCGGCAAGTGGGAAAAATCAGGCAGTTGATGTCGTTGTAACCTATGCAGATAATACGACGGATACAGTAAAAGTAATCGTTACCTATGGAGACGCCAAAGATATTTATGATCCGGCAGGGAAAGATATTACGGTGGAAATTGGAGAACCTGCAAATGCGGAAGAAGGGATTGGAAATAAAGATCAGCTCCCGGAAAATACAGACTATACGTGGAAACAGCCAATTGATACTAATAGTGTCGGAAATCAGACGGGAATTATTGTAGTGACTTATCCAGATGGAAGTAAAGAGGAGGTAAAGATTCCGGTTATTGTAGTGAAGCCAAAAGAGGAAAATCCTGTCAACGATAATCAGAAAAGTCAAACATCAAGTGACAACAGCCAGAATGGTAAAAAATCAGGAACAGACGATTCAAATAGTGGAAAAACGAAGACAAGTTCCTCAAATAGCGGAAAGGCGGCTGCAAATGCACCAAAAACAGGAGATACAGCAAATGCATGGGGATTAGGAGTTGCTATCTTAGGTTCGGCAGGTGTGATCCTTAGAAGGAAATTCAGGAAGAAACAGTTTTGACATTATAGGAAGAGAGGCTCATTTTGAGCCCTCTTTCTTTTTCAAGTCATTTCGTTAGTTTCATTTTCGGCGTGAAGATTCCAGCAGACCACAGTACTTATCTGTCAAAGTCGTGATCCATCCTTCTTTTGTCCTTGGAAAATGAAACAGTGTGACAGGCCACATATGGTGCAGGATAATATCTTTTTCTATGTCGTTTAGAGAAAAAAACTTCCGGGCATGTTTATAAGCAGTCTTAGGATGGGTAAGTCCATGGAGACGATTCCCTGTCTTTTGGGCGTGCGTGTGCCAGTCATAGAGGAACAGATCGTGCAGCATTCCTGCACGGGCCGCAGAGACGGCATCCAAGTGCATAAAACGGCACCACTGGTAATTATAGAAGGCCACGTGGAGACAATGCTGATAACAGTTTGTTTTTCCGTGATGAGGATAGAGCTTCATCCGCAGTACGACGGGATGTTCCGCAATATCTTTTATGCAGGCATAGAAATCTTCGCCCCAGTCTCTTTTCAGATTTTCATGTTTTTGTACAGCTTCTCTGTGCAGATTTGTAAGTAGTTTATTATGCAGTCTTATCATTTTACAGAAGTTCCCATCTTTTTTATATAATGTTTTTCAGAGATACGGTGCAGAAGCAGGCAAAATAAAGTTGTGAAGATACCGTATAAGAATAAATACAGACGAAAATGTCCGCTGTGCAGTCCGTATAAATAAAAATAAGGAGGCAGCATAAATTTCACCGGTTTTAATCCTGGTACAGACGTAAATATCGGACAGAGAGCGGCGGACAGTAATAAAAGCAGCGGAATACACGTACCGAGTACGGAAATATTGCTTATGGTCTGACTTAGTATACTACAAAAACCTGAAACTGCAAAGATAAGCAGCAGTATTAGAAGAAGCTCAGTCTGCCAGTTGGTAAATGTACCGGACAGGAAAAGTCCCGCATAAGCCATAAGTCCCCCCAGAACAGTTCCTGAAAGAATATAGATCCAGTCATACAGAGGCTTTAAGTCATACCTTACCCAGGAAAAAGTGCCGGCTTTTTTGTCCTTCAGCAGATACAGAGAGGAAGAAAGGCCGGTGAGAAATACGAACAGAGCCAGCAGACCTCTTAAGGGGGAGGTCAGATAGCTGTTGTTTTCTAGAGGGAGAGGATCACTCCCTTCCTTATAGGAAAACCGGAAGATGGATTCGTCCACATGCATTTCTTCATAAAAACCATCCAGCATTTTTGTGACATAGCCCTGCTCCAAGCGAGAAAAATATGGCTGTTCCAGGGTAAACTGTTCGGCTATGATCTTTGACAGATGCGGATATAATACTGTATAGAATTGTTCTCTGGCAAGTTTGAGTTGTATCGTATCCTCGTTGGTGATAAAAGAGATAAGGTGACCGTGGTAAGGCAGACTGTGTTTCTTGCCGGAGACATAGTTCGTTATTTGTTTTGTCAGATCTGCCGGGATCAGGTAACCTGCGTCTGCCTGCGCATAAGCGACTTTACTGCGCAGCTCGTTTTCTGTGTCACAGGGAACATACTCTATGACGCCGTCTAGCTCCAGCAGTTCATCTGTGATCTGTTCTCCCAGCGGATCTTCAGATTTTTCTGTATATACCGCGATTTTGACAATATGCGCTTCCTCCTTTGCAAGGAGTGTAAGGCTGATAGCCAAAAGCGGAGCAAGTAAAAGGACTGCCAGGAAAGAAGGTTTTTTCAATAATCTTTTGGTAAGCAGAAGGTACCATAACCATAATTTTTTCATTGTAGTATATGCCTCATATCTATTGTTTCTATGTCAGGTTCAAACAAGACGGCGTTTGCGGACCGCCCAGGCGGACAACAAAAACAGAATTGTCCAGATACATAAAAATACAGGAAGCCATCCTGGACTTTCCCCGGTCAGAACTCGCTGCATATATTCCATGGACATGCCGGTAGGTAAGAAGCCCGCCAGTTTCTGTAAGCTTTCCGGAAAGAAAGATAATGGATAAAAGCAGCCGGAAATATAGCCCAGAGACAATGTACAGCAAAAGGTCAGGATGACGGCGCTGATCAAACTGCGGACAAGAGAAGACAGCAGATAAAGCAGACCGGCAGTGACCGGGATCAGCAGACCGAAAGCCAAAAAGATTTTTATATAGGCCTGTAAAGGTTCATCCACAAGTTCAGGCAGCGTGATCCCTGCGATTTTTATTACTCCTGCAAATAGTGTAAGCGCCGCAAGATAATGCAGAAGCAGGAGGAAGCAGCAGGCCGCATATTCGGAAAGAATCTGGGGGAAACTGCCGTAACCACGGATAGAAAGCAAGCGGCACAGAGAAAAATCACTGCGCACAAAAAGGTGGCACCCGGCAATGCCGATAAAAAGAAAAAAGAGCAGCAGAAAAGAACAAAAATAATAACCTTGTGTGGAAATTGCGGTATGAGAATCTGGCGTATCAATGTGATACAGCTGCGCCCTGGGCAGAACGAAATTGAAATAGCGGATATTCATATCGTATACTGCCTCATCCAGTCCTGCCGTCATACCTTCCTGCTCGGCAAAATGCTGAAAAGCATAAATACCAGACTGGGTTTCGGTCAAGAGAACGGAGACAGTATCGGCCAGTTCTCTTGCTAGGAGGATACTGATACCAGGTTGTGAGAAATCCGTCACAAAAGTTACCTTTTCATTGTATCCATACATAACAGATTGGATAAAATCTTCGGGTATGAGAAGATAGCCCTGAATCTCCTGTCGTTCCAGCGCTTTTTGTGCTTCTGCTTCTTCCATATCTACCAGCGCGCATGTGAAACGGGAAGAGTCCATCTCCTGCATAAGGGATACGCCAAGTCCGATAGCCGGGTCCTCTTTGTCTCCTACAAGGGCAAGTGTAATTTTCTGCCTCTGTTCTGAAGCAGAGGCAGAAGAAATCTGTATATAGGCAAGGGCGGCGAGTGCCCCGGCAAGTATGATCGTTGTAAGTATGATAGCCGGAAAAGCTTTACATACCCGTTTGATCTGCAGAGTAAAATATTTCATATCAGGTATCTCCCTTAGGTATCCGTTATCCTGTGCCGCAGAAAGTATCTATTATAATTTCCCCGCCAGATGATGGTAATTGCCGTCATATGTATAGGGGATAAGAGAACCTTGTTTTAGGATATATAAAGCATCACATAGAGGAAGTTCCTGGATATCATGTGTGGTCAGTAGTACAATCCCCCCCTGGCGTTTAAACTCCAGAAGATAATTGGCAATCCGTTCTTTACAGATGAGGTCCAATGCGGCAGAGGGTTCATCCAGTAAAAGAACTTTCGGATGATGCGCCACGGCGCAGCCAATGCTTAAACGTTTTTTCATTCCGCCGGACATACGTGATACAGGCACTTTTAGAAAATCAGGAATTCCAAGCATGGCAAGAACACCGTTTTCCAGTTCCTGCTTGAGTTCTTTCCGGCTGCGATACCACAGCCGGAGATTATCCAGCGCATGTAATTCTTCTAGAAGCGGTATGCCCTGCGGCACATACCCGACTATGGAAGCACGCGCTTTTCGGTTTTGGAAAAGGTCAATGCCGTTATAAAGAAATTCTCCGCTCTTGCCGGGCAACGTCCCGGCAAGAATGGAGAAAAAAGTGGATTTGCCACAGCCATTTTCTCCCAGGATACCAACACAGGTTCCCCGGTCCACACATAAAGAGATATTGTGAAGGACTGTTTTTTTTCCGTAATTTTTTGACAGATGGTTGATTTGTATCATACTGCTGCACCCGGTTCTTTAATACATTTCTTCAAGCATAAGGGAAAGAAATTCATTTTTCTTACAATTTTCTTCCAGAGCATAAAGATCCATGGAATCCTCATAGTCATACATATCCTCGTAGTCCATGACATTATATAATTCACTGCTGTCCGGTATCTTAGGTGTATAGTCAGAATCGTTTGTATATGTCATATGGATAGAGCCCAGAGAAACATCGTTGCTGAGAATAGAAAATGTACACTCTCCGCCATCTGCATTAGATGCGACAGCGACCTCAAGTCCATATCCGTAAAGATCGGAAGACATATCACTGCTCACTGCCAGGGTACCGTTGAAATAGCCATCTTCTGCAGATTTAAGGTCATAGTTGGAAAGAGTGAATTCCCCTATAGTTTCACCATAAGATTCCAGTGTAAAGGTTCCGTCGGCAAGGCCCTTTTTGATAGAGCCATTGCCTTCTAAGAGAACATAGTCTCCATATTCACTGGCAGGATCTCCAAAAGATAGAACACAGGCAAATTTATCTTTTTCTCGGGTAGTCTGATAATTGAAAACTTCCATAGTTTCTTCGAAATTAGAGACAGTCAGAGTTCTTCCGATGATCGCACCGTTTTTATCTACCCAGACGTCCATTTCGGCTTCTGCTTCATCCAAAGCGCCGTATTCTTCAATCTCTATTATAGCGTTATCGAGGCTTTCTATAAAAGAGTCGTAATACGCTTCTCCATCATAATAGTCGTCATCATAATAGTCGTCATCATAATAGTCGTCATCATAATAGTCATCATAATAATAGTCGTCATCATAATAGTCATCATAATAATAGTCGTCATCATAATAACTGTTGTCATAATACCCGTTACTCATCATGCTGCAGTCTCCCAGCCACACGATATAATCTTTTAGATCCTCGTCTTTTTGTGCTGTTTCCAGAATGTCTACAAACAGATCCTGCAGCTGGCTATCGTCCATTGTAACCGTCAGATGAGTGGTTTTCTGTGCTATACCGTCTACTTTCAATTCATCTGTTTCGCGTTCTACATCTTCTACATAGTCCAGCATGGTCTTGGCATATTTACTGAAAATAGGAGACAGATTAGCAGTATCCGGGATGTCGGTCAGAATGGATAAAGATCCCAGAGAGGCCTCCGAATAGGCTTCCTCATCTATCCAGAGGTATCCGGAAGAAATCTCCGGGATCTGGATATAAGCTTCTTCATATTCAGAGTCTATCACGGTATTGGCGCTGACGATACGGTCTTTGCCGGAATAGAGTGCTGCCTCTGCACCCATCAGATCATCCGTCTGTCCATAATTCACCTGAAGTTCCAGCTCGTTGAGCCCGTTTGTAATCATCTCTGCATCATAATTTCCTATACCTAGAAGCGCGATCCCTGCGTCGTCTATATCTACGCCCATAGTGATAGAAGAAGAATCGCTTTTGTTGGAAGCTGTTTTTTCAAGTATTGCCGCATTTTTATCAATATATGCCGTTTCAACGGCTTTATAATAGTCGACGGGATCAGTAAATCTGGCTTTGAACGCGTTCGTCTTTGTCATGGCGAATGCGCCGACAGAGACGATCAAAACCGCGCCGGCAACGACACAAGGAATAATGATCTTTTTCTTGCTGCCAGGCTTTTTAGGAGAGGGGGCGGCTGTCTGCTGTGAAGCCGTCTGTTTTTGCTCCGGAATAGGAGTACCGCAGCGGGGACAAAATTTTACTCCTTCCGTTAATTGTGTACCGCAATTTTTACAAAACATTCCTTTTTCCTCCTTATAAACATTTCTCTTTTTATAATTATATATGAAAAGAAAAATCTGTTCAATGTAAAAAAGGGTGATGGAGCTAATATTTTCCCGCTATGCGAACAGTTCTGTTCAATTTGTCGAACGCACCTGACACTAACTGCTAAAATCAGCCTGTTTTTGTATGCTATGCTAAGAAAAAATTTAAATAGAGGTGAGTATAATGGAAAGACAGATTCCAAAAAACGTGCGGCAGATCGGAAATGTCAGTGACAGCCCCAAAATCTATGTGGAAGATTATGTGGACACATTTTTTACACAGATATGTGACAAGGCAGAAGAGGGGCCTGTGGGGGCGTTTCTTATAGGAGATATGCAAAAGACAGAAGAGGATGAATATGTATACATATATGGAGCGATCCGTATGCACGATCTGAAACTTTCGGGCAAAGATTATGTGATAGATGAGGATACATGGAAGAAAGCATACGAGGACTGCAAGCAGTATTTTGAAGACGGCGAAATGCTTGGATGGTTTGTGGCTCATGCGGGCGTACCTTTGACGCCGGAGCACAGCACGATCAAACTACATAAAAAGTCATTCCCAAAGAAAAACACGGTCTTTATCATGAAAGATCCGATTGAAAAGGACGAGATTTATTATGTACATAAACTAAACGATCTGCTGGAGATTGGCGGACATTATACTTATTACGAGAAAAACCCCTGCATGCAGAACTATATGATCTCTGCAAGAAAGAAAAATGGGGTGTGTCCCTCGGAAACTGTTGAAGATAGAGCTGCAAAGGACTTTCGTAGTATGGTTAGAAACAGGGAAGAAAGCCAACAGCAGAAAAAAGCAAATCGTCTGATCTATGCGGTAAGTGCATGTCTGCTTTTGGTCGTGATCATCATGGGAGTCACCATGGTCAATAATTTTGACAAAATGAAATCTGTGCAGACGACACTAAAGCATCTGACAGATACAGCGGCAACAGATACAAATTCTATGGAGATACAGGAAACGAGCGGCACTGTGACTGCTGTCACAGAAGAAACAGAACAGAAAGAAACACAGCAGAAAGAAACACAGCAGGAAGAAGCACTGCAAGATATAGGACAAGCCGGCGGTGTGCAGGAAGGAGCGGAGGATACAGAAGAAGCAAAAGCACAGTCCGGGGAAAATGGCGGCGATGGAGTCTATGTGGTAGAAGAAGGAGATACACTGGCGATCATCAGTAAGAAGATGTATGGCGATGTGGACCATGTGGAGGCAATATGTAAAATGAACGGGATAACAGACGGAAATCTGATTTACGTAGGACAAAAATTGCTATTACCCTAAAATGATGTTATAATCGTGGAGAAAAGATGAAAGATAGAAATTAAGGGGAATTATATGGCGCAAAAGAAAAAACCATATCTGCAGGCAGTAAAGTCTCCGGATATGGAGGCGGTCAAAAAAAGAGAGAAGAAGCATCGTATAGAAAAGATGAAGAAGATCATCGTGGTAGTCGGACTGCTTATTCTTGCCATGATCGGGACTTTCCTATTGCTGAAAAATAAATCGTATCAGACTGCAAGAACAGCGGCAGAGTATACGCAGGAGACTTCTGACAGCAATCGCTATGCGGTATTTAAAGACAGTATCATTCGCTATAACAGAGATGGAGTCGTACTGCTGGATCATAAAAATGAGGAACAGTGGATACAGCCTGCTCAGTTTCAAAGCCCTGCAGTCGATATAAATGGGGAAACTTTTGCAGTGGCAGATATCGGCGGAAATACGATCCAGGTCTTTACACAAAAAGGTTTAAAAGGCGAGATAGAGACAAACCTTCCGATTGAAAAGATGACCGTGTCAGAGCAGGGAATCGTGGGTGTACTTTTAAAAAATGAGAATACACCGATGATCATGGCGTATGACGCAACAGGAAATATTTTGGTAGAGCATCAGGTGACCGCAGGAAATGCCGGGTATCCTACGGCGCTTGAAATCTCAGATGACGGAATGTTGCTGGCAGTTTCTTATTTGTGTGTAAATGGTACAGCTATGCAATCCAGGGTCGTATATTATAATTTTGGGGAAACCGGAAAAGCAAAAGCAGATAATGAGGTCAGTGAAGAAGAATATGCGGATTCAGTCATAGGAGAAATCTTTTTTATGGGAGAAAGCCGGTCGGTTGTAATCGGCGATCATTTTTTTACAATTTATGAAGGCACGGATATTCCGAAAAAGAAGAAGGAAATCGAAATCACACAAGAAATAAAAAGTGTATTTCATACGGATAAATACGTAGGATTTATCCTTTTAAACAAGGAAAAGTCCGGCTATGAAGTCCGGCTGTACGATAAAGACGGAAAACAGGTGATGAACCGTGGATTTACGGGAGAGTACAGCAAAGTAAAAATGGACGGTGACGAGGTGATCCTGTATGAAGGCTCAAAATGCTGTATCATCACAGCTACGGGGATCATAAAGTTTCAAGGAGATCTAAAAGTGGATGCACAGGAAATCTCACATGCGTGGGGAATAAATAGATACTATGTGATGAGCGCGAACGGACTGCGCGTAATATACTTGACAAAATAGGAGAACATATGGATAATTGGCTGTTGATCATTGTCGGAGTTATTTTTTTAGTGAGTATAGTGGCAGGATATATCCGTGGGGCTTTAAAGATCGGATTGTCTTTGATTTCTACTATCCTTACAATTGTCATCGTGATATTCTTGTCACCTTATGTGGCTGATGTGCTTCAGAAATATACGCCTGCGGATGAGATACTTGAAGAAAAGGTGGTAGAAGCATTTATGCCGGAAATCTCAGCAGAACAATTAAGCGATATGGAGTTAAGCGGTACGCCGCTGGAAGGATTGCAATCTGACGAGATTCAGAAATTAAATGAACTGGATTGGGACATGCTGGGGATAACTCCACAGGATATTTTAGGTGTTATTGGCGAAATTCCGAAGGACGTACAGATTCAGGAGATTGAAAAAGCGCCTATTCCGCAGTTTTTAAAAAATGCATTGATAGAAAATAATAATGCTGCTATTTATGAGGAACTAGGAGTGGATACCTTTCCAGAATATGCGGCGGCGTATATATCCAGGCTGGCAATGCGTATTGTATCGTTTCTTGTGACGTTTATATTAGCGATCATTATAGTAAAAGCACTGATGGTTGCAGTGCATATCATTGGAGAACTGCCGGTGATCGGCTTTTTTAATCATCTGGGCGGAGCTGTGCTCGGAATATTTATCGCGCTTGTTATCGTATGGCTTGGTTTTCTGGTGATCACTGTCTGCTATTCCACCGCGGCGGGAGCGGCATGTTTTGAAATGATCGAAAAGAGCCCGATCCTTACATTTTTGTACGAAAAGAATATTTTGCTCAGTAAATTACTTTCGTTTTAGTAAACAGCACGCGATAAAAACAGATAAAAAATTATGCCGAAAAATTAGCGGCGGGATATTGACAAATCTTCCGGTTGTATGCTATTCTATTGAAGTTGAAAAAATCAGTCACACGGGGGATTAGCTCAGTTGGGAGAGCGCCTGCCTTGCAAGCAGGAGGTCACGAGTTCGAATCTCGTATTCTCCATTAAAAAAATAGGACAAATTCTGAAGACAGAGATAAAAAGAGACCGCTTTTGTAAGCAGGTCTTTTTTTGTTGTATGGAGTTCTATCTATATATGTTGTAAATACAGTTCTGCTTCTCTATAATAGAAAGCAGATACAGAGAGATTTCTATTGAATAAGCAGACCATGGAAGGAGAAACGTATATGGATGGAAAAATAAGAGCGGAAATTGTAAATGGAGAATCCATACTTGGGATAGAATTTGGTTCGACCAGGATCAAAGGAGTACTGATCAATGGGGAGAACATGCCTATTGCATCTGGGAGTTACGAGTGGCAGAACCGGTTTGAAAATGAGATCTGGACTTATCATATAGAAGATGTATGGACAGGGCTCCAAAGCTGCTATCAGGATCTGTGCAGGAATGTTGAAGAAGAATATGGCGTAGAACTCTCACAGATAAAAGCTATCGGGATCAGCGGGATGATGCATGGATACATGGCGTTTGACAAGACTGGCAGGCTGCTGGTGCCATTCCGTACTTGGCGCAATACGATGACGGGACAGGCAGCAGAGGAACTAACAGAACTGTTTAGCTATAATATTCCGCAGAGATGGAGTATTGCACATTTGTATCAGGCGATCTTAAATGAGGAACCCCATGTAAAGGATATTGCTTATCTAACGACTTTGGCAGGATATGTACATTGGAAACTGACGGGAGAACAAGTTTTAGGCATTGGAGAAGCATCGGGGATGTTTCCTGTGGACACAGTGAAAAAACAATTTCACACGGAAATGTTGGACAAGTTCGATGAAAAGATCGCAGACAAGAAGTATCCTTGGACGATTCGGCAGATACTGCCGAAGGTGCTGCTAGCCGGCGAAGAGGCGGGAGCCTTGACGGCTAAAGGGGCCGCGCTTCTGGATCCTTCCGGAAGACTGAAAGCAGGGATCCCTATGTGCCCGCCGGAATCAGATGCCGGAACGGGAATGACTGCGACGAACAGCGTAGCGAAATGTACAGGGAATGTGTCAGCGGGAACATCTATTTTTGCTATGATCGTATTGGAAAAAGAGCTGGATGGCGTGTATCCGGAGTTGGACATGGTGACAACGCCTGCCGGAGAATTGGTGGCGATGGTACACTGTAATAATTGTACTTCCGATATTAACGGATGGGCGAAGCTTTTCCGTGAATTTACCGAGGCAGTGGGGGCAAAGGTAGACATGGATACACTCTATACCACGCTTTTTGCGAAAGCCTTAGAAGGAGAAGCGGATGGCGGCGGGCTCTTATCTTACTGCTATTTATCCGGGGAGCATATCACAGGCTTTGACAAAGGGTGTCCTTTATTTGTGAGAACGCCAAAGAGCCATTTTAACCTGGCTAATTTTATGCGTGTCAATCTTATGACGACACTAGGCGCCATCCGGATGGGGATGGATATCCTATATGAGAAGGAAAATATAAGAATAGACAAGATATACGGACACGGCGGATTTTTTAAAACGCCGGAGGTCGGACAGCGGCTTCTCGCGGCGGCTGTCAAAGCGCCGGTGTCTGTTATGGAAACAGCAGGAGAAGGCGGCGCCTGGGGAATTGCCCTGTTGGCAGCTTATCGGATGAGACGTGGAGAAGAGGAGACCTTGGAGACATTTTTGCGTGACAGGGTATATCATACAGCAAAAGAAAATACATGCGATCCGACAGAAAAGGATGTCGTAGGGTTCGAGAAATTTATGCGGCAGTATAAAAACGGACTGGCGGTTGAAAGAGCGGCGGTAGAGAATCTTTTATAAATATAGGAGAATTTTTCTAAACTAAAAACACTCTTACATGCAGACACTAAAAGTGCCGGCACAATTATTTTATACAGAAAGGGTGGTTTTTATGTCGGAGAAAAATTTGGCGATAGCGACAGTTCCCGTGCAGGAATGGGGAGATTTATATCTAGACCGGGAAGCTTTAAAAAAGGGAACGATCTTTAAAGCGTTAGATAAACCGTTTTTTGCCGCGGAGGAAATGACAGAAGGGGCAGAACAAGAAGCGGCAGAAGGAGAGAAGTTGGATCCTCGGCAGACAGAACAAGAAGAAATGTTGGGAAAGATTCAGGAACTCAGTTTTGTATTGGATGATCTGACTTTATATCTGGATACACACGAACAGGATACGGCGGCATTACAAATGTTTCTAAAAAAGACCGGTGAAAGAAAAGAACTTTTGCAGAAGTTTGCGGAAATATGCGGACCATTGACAAGAGACTGCTGTTCAGAAGACAAAGAAACAGAATATTTTGGTTGGCAAAGACTGCCAATGCCGTGGGAAGGGGGATGTACTTTATGTGGTATTATGAAAAAAGACTCCAGTTTCCTGTAAAGATCACAAAGACATGTCCCAAGACGGCACAGCTTATTATCAGTCAGTACGGCGGATCGGATGGGGAATTGTCGGCGTCCATGCGATATTTGGCGCAGCGGTATTCGATGCCGGTCAAAGAAGTCGGAGGGCTGCTGACAGATATAGGTACGGAAGAATTGGCGCATATGGAAATGATCTGTGCCATGGTGTACCAGCTTACAAAAAATCTGACTATAGAAGAAGCAAAGACGGCAGGGTTTGACGCATATTATATAGACCATACCAGTGGATTGTGGCCACAGGCTGCGTCATCGCTGCCCTTTTCGGCGACGGAATTCCAGTCTAAAGGCGATGCGGTCACAGATCTGACAGAAGATCTGGCGGCAGAGCAAAAAGCCCGTACAGTATATGATAATCTTCTTAGGATGATAACCGATCCGGAGGTCAGAGAACCATTGAAATTCCTGCGGACAAGAGAGATCGTTCATTTTCAGCGCTTTGGAGAAGCACTGGAAAAGGTAAAAGAAAAATTGGACAGTCAGAATTATTATTATTTTAATCCAGAATTTGATAAGACACTTTTTCGAAAATAAAACGAGTTGTGTTTTTATTTTACGCGGAAGCCCGGCGAGATTGTAAATGTCTCGCCGGTTTTTCTTTTTAATCTCATTATTTTAGCTTCAATTGCGCGAATATTTCTTTTTCTTCATATAAATATATGATAAAATAATCATAAACTTATAAAAAAATTTCAACATGCAGATAAACAATATGAAAAACAAGGCAAAAAGAAAAATGTTCCGCAAAAGAGCTAAAAAGGATAGGGAGATTTATAGATATGACGGTTATGCTGCTGCGGCTGCGATCCTTTTGGTATCCGGCGTAATTCTTCTCGTGTGCGCGGCTTGCAATGACAGAATGGCACAGTGGTATTCCACGCATGTCTATTTTTTTCTGGTATCTTTCCTGGGAAGGGTGTCCGCTCTGTTCCCATTTTCTATGGCGGAAATTTTGCTGTACATACTTCTTGCGCTTCTGTTTATATCTACTGTTCATATGATGGGAAGGATGCTGACCGGAGGGAAAAAAGGAGTCCTTTTTTATAGGTGGTTTTCCAGGGTATTTTTAGCAGCAGGCATCCTTTTATTTCTCTATGTGACCTGCTGTGGGATCAATTACCACAGAGGATCTTTTTCAGATGAGGCGGGAATCGATATCAGAGAATATAGTACAGAAGAATTGGAGGAAGTCTGCCTCTGGCTTACGAAGGAGGTCAATATAAGAGCGGATAAAGTTCCAAGAGATACAGAAGGGAGATTGCAGTTAGAAGCTGAAGAAAAAAAGTCCACTGCTCTAAGAGCAGCAGAGAAAGAATCTGTAAAGGCTATGAAAAATCTAAGCGGCACATTTTCCTGTCTCCGGGGATATTATCCGCGCCCTAAAGGACTGCTCGTTTCGGAGATACTCTCTTATCAAGGACTGACAGGAATGTATATACCGTTTACTATAGAAGCCGGTTATAATGCGGACATGCCGGCATACAACATACCGTTTACACTCTGTCATGAGCTTTCTCATCTGCGTGGATTTATGCAGGAACAGGAGGCAAACTTTATCGCGTTTCTTGCCTGTACAGAGTCACAGGATATGGTGTTTCAATACAGCGGGTATCTGTCTGGGTGGCTGTATTGTATGAATACACTATATGAGGTATCTCCGCAGAAGTGGCAGGAAGTGCGAGGGGAACTGGCAGAGGATGCAGAAGCGGATCTGGCAGCAAACAATATATTTTGGAATACATATGACGGGACAGTCGCAGAAGTAGCGAACAAAGTAAATGATACCTATTTGAAAGTGAACGGACAGGCAGAAGGAGTATACAGTTATGACAGAATGGCAGATTTGATCGTGGCATATTTTTATGAAAGGCTGTAACTTTTACAGGAGATGAAGGGTATTTTATATGAAAGGACTGGTACAGGAAAGATATAAAATAGATACAGAAAAGGCGCTTTTAGAATATGGAGACATGGTATACCGTATCGCTGTGCTTCAGATGAAGAATAAAAGTGAGGCGGAGGATGTTTTCCAAGAGGTGTTTCTGCGGCTTGTAAAATATAAGAATCGCATTGAAAACGAAGAACATTTAAAGGCATGGCTTATCCGTGTTACGATAAACTGCTGTAAGAAACAGTTTGACAATGCATACAGAAGAAAAACGGTGCCTTTTGTATCAGAGCCGGGGAAAGAGATGTCTTATGAGATGGAAACGAAAGAGCACAGTGTATATGAGGCTGTGCAGGCGCTTCCTGCAGACTACAAGAATGTCATACATTTATTTTATTACGAAGAATATACGGTGAAACAGATCGGTGAGGTACTGAATGTGTCAGAGTCATTAGTAAAGACAAGACTTTCCCGTGCCAGGGCGAAGCTAAGAGAAGTACTGAAAGGAGAATTCGGACATGCAGGAGCAATATAAAAGTGCAAATGATAAAATTCACGCTCCCCAGGAACTTCTAGAGAAGACGAGAAAGCAGATGCGAAAAGAAAAGAGCAAAAGAAAGGTATTCTATATCGTCAGAAACGGTGCCGCTGTGGCTTGTCTGTGCCTGGCGATTTTGGGAACTTGGCGATTTGCGGCAAGAGACAAGGTATACGTAGAAGAGATACAGGTCGCCTCTGCGCAATGGAATATTGAAAGAAATCTGGGGAAAACGGACACAGACAAAACAGGAGAAAACGCAAAAGACAGTGAAAAAACGGAGGAAAATATAGAACTTCACACAGGGGAAGAAAAGGATATCGCTCCGCGGGAATTGTGGGATATCAAGCCCAGCAAAGTAAATGGCTGTGAAGTGCATATCGGCAAAACAGGAGAGTCAAAATGGTTTGCGGCGTATAAAAAGGAAGGAAAGTATTGTTATTTAAAGGGAGAAGATATTTCGTATGAAGATTTTTTGGCATATTTGAAAAAACGGCTGTAATTGCTGTAACCTTTTGCAGGGATGCGAGGTATTATAAGCAGAACACGGATCAAGAACATGTCTTTGTACAGAAGGAATGGAACTAAAAGCAGCAGAGAGGTGAGAAAGTGAAAATAAAATATGCTAGATATATTTGTACGGCAGCAGCAGTCATGCTGATAACAGGATGTTCTGCCGGCGGCAGCACCGGAAATGACAGCACAAAGAAAAACGGCGCAGTCATGGAAACCAAGAAACTCGCAGAAAAGACGAAAGAGAAATATGTACAGGACGAGAAATATGAATATACAGAGCCTATAAAAGATGTAGGACGGGATGAGAAGCTGACGCTGCAAATGGGATTTGACATTAAAGGCGGAGAGTTTACAGAGTATACACAGATTGTAAATGTGTATAAAGATGCGCAGCTTACGCAGGCTGTCGGCTCCCATTTTGAGTGGGATGAGGAAACCCAGGTGCTGTCTGTCACACCGCCCAGATGGGAGACGGCGGGTATCGCCAGTATAGATCTGGGAGAAGAAGATCCAGGGTATCATCCGTCAGACGGCACATTGTTTGACAAGGGAGAATTAAATGACTGGGGCAATCTTCCTCAATATTATATGGTGCAGTATGTGGACTGCGAGACGGGAGAAGCGCTTGCCAAACCGAAGGTGACTGTTTTTAAAGTAAAGCATGAGGTGGAGAAGGCGCCGAAAGTTAATCTGACAATAAGTGAGGATGGAAAGCCTGTATTTACATGGAAACCTATAAAAGGGGCGGAGCGATATTATGTGATGTCTCTGGTCTATAATGAAGACAGCGGTTTCTCCGGGAGCGGTCTGGTGCGGGCAAGTACAGACGAAACAGAGTGGACACCGGAGTCTAACGGACAGTTTGTTACGTATGCGGTGTCTGAGGCAGACAGAAGCGAGCAATATTATATAGAAGAATATGGAGAGGGAACAGAAGCTATTCCGAGAAATTCGGAATACGATACGTATTACTGTGTGATCGCAGCGTCAGAGGATGGGACATCGGCGATCAGCAATACATTTGATGTGAAGGATATAGCCAGGAAAGTTCCTTATACCGAAGAAGTGGGAATGAGTCTGTCGGAGGAAGGTTCCAACTATACAGAAGGTTTTGAAGAAATGCCTGCGTATAAATGGGTCACGATGTGTGACGGGACACTGGTGCAAAAACTGGTGAATTATGATTTTGATAAAGCTAAGCAAAAGACAGAGACCTGGGGAGAATATGAGAAGGCAGATATGTCGGATCTAAGGCTGGTGGAAGTAGATATCGTAGAAATACCGTATACCATAGACGGTACGGATTTTACAGGCACAGTGGTTGTGGAAAATTACGACCCGGACACATGGGAAGAGGATTTGGAGGAAATACATAAACGGCAGGAAAAATTACGCGGCAAAGGCGGAGCTATTGATATTGAAATGACAGAGGAACAAGAGGAAGCGAAAGAGGACACAGAGCAAGTACAGGTTACGGAATATCCTGTCACGGCAAACAGCGCTTTGAGCGAGTACCTTGCCGTAAATATGATGAGCGGCAATATGGCGATCGATTTGTCTGAATTTCCGGAGAGCTCGGATCAGGAATATTTACTGGATGCCTGGGAGGAAGCTGTTTATCAGAATCCAATGGTGTTAGGCGTACAAAGCGCTTCAATCTCTGCGGACGGAAAAACATTGTCTGTGCAGTATGATATAGATACAGACGAGATTAGTCAAAAGCAGGAGAAAATTGCCGCTGAGGTCCAGAATGTCATAAAAGAGATCATTACAGAAGATATGACAGAATTGGAGAAAGAGCTGGCAATCAACCAATATCTGTGCGACACGGCAGAATATGATATGGATGCTCTGGAAAATGCAGAAGAAAATAATTTCGTCGGGGTGGATGAAAAATTTAACGATGCATTTACGCCATATGGTGTACTTTTAAACAAAAAAGGTGTATGCTCTAGTTATGCAGGCGCATTTAAACTTCTTGCGGATGCGGCAGGGTTGGAGAGTATCATAGTGACAGGAAATCTAGACGGCGATCTTCCGCATGCCTGGAATAAAGTAAAGATCGAGGGGCAGTGGCAGATTGTAGACAGTACGAATAATGATAATGAACTGATTTTCAATGCATTGTTGAATCTTCCGGATAATGCGGCGAAAAAAGTGCTGGTAGAAGATACACGATATGCATTGGATAGCAAAGTAAAAGAGTATGAGGCTTCTACCGATGAAAATGAATATTATCATATAGAAGAAAAATTTTATGGACAGGAAGAGATCGTGACCCCGGTAACAGAAGCATTAGAAGAAGAGGGGAGTGCAGTTTTCAGGACGGATTATAACCTTAATGACGAGGAATTTATGGAAATTGCTGAACAGGTTATCACCCAATATGGAAGCAGTGATGTAAGCGGCACATATTGGATGGGAGTGATATATTTAACTAACTAATAGGTAATTGCGAAACAAGTCCGCAATCCTGATTAAAAACAGGCAAAGGATCCTGTCATGCAGGATTCTTGAGATAGGAAGTGAAAATCGTTCATTTCTTGGCACAACAAATAAACCTCATGGGCTTATGAAGTTGGTAAGTCCTATGCTATGAGTGGTTTTAAACTTCGTATATATTGATGCTGGTGAATTTTATCAGCAACCATGACAGTTATTAACTGAGAAATTCCTGCAAGCAACAAATCTGCATGTAGTGTTTTCTCATTTTGGGTTTTACGACCGGCAATACAGAAACTGTCTTTAAAATGGTTGATTGATTTTTCAACGTTTACACGGATTTTGTAGGTCTCATCCCATTCTACGGAACCACGTTCCACACCGGGATAGGCACGCAGATTCTTTTCGGGGTAAATGTAAATCATTCTTCCACAGGAAGATGTGGTACAGGGGTTCTCACAGTGGCAGACACGGCGTTTCGTTTTGGTTTCGCGGTTGTATTCCCATTTCATTTTAGGGCATACAAACTTCATGCTGGGAAGTTTGCTTCTCAGATGAGATTTACTCCCTTCCCGTTTCATTGGAAGTGTGGAATCATGCGGACAGCAAGGAACACCATTTTCGTTGAAGGTGTAGCCATGTTCTTCCATTGATAGTTTTGTCCGGAGTGGAATCAATGCTTTTTCAAAGCCAAGATCATCCAAAAGGGCTTTGTAGATTTCAATGGTATCAAAAGCGGCATCGCCTAGAAAAGTTTTAGGGTTGATCAAAGGATGCTTCTGAAAGAAATCAATCAAAACAGGGAGCAGCGCCTTAGAGTCCGCAAGTGATTTATCTTCATCTGGCGAATCGGATTTCTTTTCAACAATGATATCAGGATGAGCATTTAGGAAATCTTTATTGTAGAAGGTAATATCGCGAACAATACCAAGACCATTCGTGACAATACCAAACTTATAGGCATAGCAGAAATGTCCGTTGATATACATCTGTTGGATAGCCGGGTTAGCAGCAGCGTGTGTGGGCATTGAGCCGTAAGCAGCTTTGTAAGGATCAAAGTTGTGAGCCTTTGCAAAGGCCTTTAACTGTTTTATGATACGGTTCGCGTATTTCGGATTATTTTCTGTCACCCATGCCTCAATTCCAGAAGTATCAAAGATGCTCATGGAAGCAAGGTTAGAATCAATACGTTGGCAGATCGGTTCAGTGATATCAACTAAGTGATCAAACATCGATTGTAAGTCCATAAGAAAGTCCTGTTTAAAACGGGTGAATTTTGAGGCATCAGGAACAACACGGAAGCCACAAAAATCCCGTAGTTCCTGAGAATATTTTAAAAATATGATCAGAAGAGTATCGGTCGGGATTGAGAAAATGCGCTGAATAAGGAGAGCCTTGATTATAGGATAAAGCTGATGCTTGCGAGGTCTTCCTGTAGAAGCGTGAAAATGAGTAACAAAAGAAACAGGAACAATTTCATCAAGATTAATGGTTTGGTCAAGTAGAGAAAGAAACTGATATTTGTCATTATCGAATTTATTTTGGCAATTTTCAAAAACTTCTGCCAAAGTGAGCTGCTTATATGTTATCATATAGGTACATCTCCTTTCGGGTGGTTGGTTTATAGTTTCTAGGCAACTCTATTTTACCACAATCCGTTGAGGAGATGTTTTGTTTTATAAAAGTTAAAATGCCGTATTTATGCGGCTTGTGGCGTTTCGCAAACGCCTAAACTAACTAAAAGGAAAAGGAGAAAAATCTATGAAGAAGTATGGGAAACGAGTAGCAGCGACGGGTATGGTCGCAGTAATGACAGCAACGCTGTTGTCCGGCTGTGGAACAAAGGCGACGCCGGAAAATTTATTTAAGGATATGTCCGAGAATATGAAGGACATCAAATCCGCACTTTGCAGCATGAATGTGGAAGCATCCTTAACAGACGGAACAGATACTATGGGAATAGGTATGGAACTGGATGTAGAGGCTACGAAGAAACCGGAAGCGGCACATATTGAAGGGGATATTTCTATAGATTTTAGTGGATCCAGTATGAGTACGCAGATGGAAGCGTATTCGATCAAGGAAGATGATACATATGTATCATACAGCATGATCGAAGATGAGTGGTCTAAGGAAGAAATGGACGAAAGCGAAATCGATGTGCTCAGCGAGAACATGTTTGGCGGTTTTGAAGATATGGCAGATGATTTTGAATTATCAGAAGATCTGACAGATGTAGAAGGGGAAGAATGTTTTGAACTTAAAGGAGAGATCAAAGGAGAAAGTTTAAACGGACTGTTCGATGAAGAGATGATGAGCTCATTCGGTTTAGACGGAGTCATGGATGAAGACGCTTTAGAAGATGTGACGATCCCATGTACGGTAGAAGTCTACAAAGAATCTATCCTCCCGGCAAGAGTGAACATAGACATGAAGGAAGTTATGGAATCTATGATGGGAGAAACCGGAGAAGATGTAGAAGTATCCGATTTCTATATAGAAATGACTTATGTAGAATATGATAAGGTAAAAGAGATTAAAGTTCCAGATGAGGCGAAAGAGGCAGTTTCCGGGGATGCGGCAGACGACTTTGACATGGACGAGGATGAAGGTACAGATAAAAAAGCAACGCCTGCGAAACAGAGCGGTAAACTGGGAGACAGTTGGGACAGCTATACAGTACAGATCAATGATACGGTGCTGACACTTCCTTGTGAGATGTCGGAACTTGAAGCGTTAGGTCTGACATTGGATACGAGCTACACACCGGCTAATTATATGGTCAATACAGGAGAGTATGAACTTGCCTATTTCATGGATGAAAATGGAAACCAGATCATGGTAGATGCTCTCAATACATCCGGTTCTGCGCTGGAATTAAAAGACTGCTTGGTTGGCGGGATTTCTGTAGATGATTATGGCTTGGAAAATGGCGGTATGACAGTGATCTTCCCGGGCGGAATCCAGATCGGCTCTACAGTAGAAGAAGTGACAGCAGCGTATGGTGCATGTGAAGATGTCTATGAAGGAGACTATATGGATATGTACAGCTGGTATGCAGAAGACAGTTACTATAACGGATGCGAGATTGATTTTGAGGCAGAGACAGGACTGGTTATGAGTATGTATATGGATCATCATGAATAGAAAAAGAGTTTAAGTAGATTTTTGAAAGAAACTTTTGAAAGAAACTTGAAAAAAAGGCTTGCAAAAGAGAAACATATATGCTAATATAAAAAACGGTCACTGCGGAAGCAGTGATTGTTTTGAGGCTCCGTGGTCAAGCGGTTAAGACATCGCCCTTTCACGGCGGTAACACGGGTTCGATTCCCGTCGGAGTCATTGATCGCATGTAAAAGGATGTAGACATCCTAAAGCAGCGGTTTTATGATAAGGCGCAGTAGCCAAGCGGTAAGGCGTGGGTCTGCAACACCCTGATTCACCGGTTCAAATCCGGTCTGCGCCTCTTAAAAGACCTGAAAACCTTGTGTTTTCAGGTTTTTTATTTTAGGTGCAGCCGGATGGTGTACGAAAGCAAAAAATGCTTCTTTTTGACTAGGTTTAAAATTCCCTACAGAGATCTAAGGCCGAGTGCCGTAAGGTTTCTATAGGGATTTTTTGCGTTTTTGTCCTCTGTAATACGGTTGAAAAAATTATAAAAAGCACAAAAAAATAGAGCAGATAAACAGTAATAATGTACTACAAAAAATACATAAAAACAGTTGAATATTATATAAGATTACCATATAATAATTTTTAATTGATAATTTTTTAACTATAATGTATGAAAATAAGGAGGGATCCCAATGTTAGACCAAAGCTATTATGACAAGACGGATGAGATTATTGCGGAACATGGCGCCGAACAGGCATCTCTCATTCCTATTATCCAGGATATCCAGGCAGAGTATCGTTATCTTCCGCCGGAACTCTTAGATTATGTGGCGGGAAAGCTTGGAATCAATGAAGCGAAAGCGTATAGTGTGGCTACATTTTATGAAAACTTTTCTTTTGAGCCAAAAGGGAAATATATCATTAAAGTCTGTGATGGGACAGCCTGCCATGTGCGTAAATCCATCCCTATTTTGGAACGTCTGTACAGTGAATTGGGTTTATCCAGTGAGAAAGCGACCACAGATGATATGATGTTTACTCTGGAGACAGTCTCCTGCCTTGGCGCCTGCGGGCTGGCACCTGTGCTGACTGTTAATGACAAAGTATACCCGGCTATGACTCCGGATGCCGCGGCAGAGCTGATTCATGAATTGAGAGGAGCATAAGCGTATGGAAAGAATAGAAAACAGAGAAATACTGGAGCAGATACGCCAGACTTCAAAGGCACAGATGGAAAACAGTAAGTGTAGAATCCTGATCTGCGCGGGGACAGGATGTTTAGCTGGAGGTTCCGGCAAAATTTATGAAAGAATGTGTGAATTAGTGAAGGATAATCCGGATGTAGAAGTACATTTTGGACCGGAAATCGCACATGGTGACGGCGAGATTGCTGTAAAAAAGAGCGGATGCCATGGTTTTTGTGAGATGGGACCGCTTATGAGGATCGAGCCTCAGGGGATCCTGTATACAAAAGTGCAGCTGGAAGACTGTGAGGAGATCTTCCACAGGACGATCGAAAGAGGGGATCCTATACGTCATCTTTTGTTTAAACAGGACGGGATCGAATATAAACGGCAGGAAGATATCCCTTTTTATAAGAAACAGACAAGAAACGTATTGAAAAACTGCGGACATATCGATGCAGAGCATATTCAGGAATATCTTTCTACAGGCGGCTATAAGGCTTTGGAAAAAGCGTTGTTTGAGATGACACCGGAGGAAGTGATACAGGAAATTTCAGATTCCAGTCTCCGGGGACGGGGAGGCGGTGGCTTTCCGACCGGATATAAATGGTCTCAGGTGGCAAGGCAAAAAGAAAAGACACGCTATGTTGTCTGCAACGGAGATGAAGGAGATCCGGGCGCTTTTATGGACAGAAGCATCATGGAAGGCGATCCGCATAAAATGATCGAAGGCATGATGATCGGCGCTTACGCGGTTGGGGCAAAGGAAGGGTATATCTATGTACGCGCGGAGTATCCTCTTGCGATCAGCCGTCTGAAGCTTGCGATCAGCCAGGCGGAGGAGTGTGGTTTATTAGGAGACAATATCCTGGGGACCGATTTTAGTTTTCGTCTACATATCAATCGTGGGGCAGGAGCTTTTGTCTGTGGGGAAGGAAGCGCCTTGACGGCTTCTATTGAAGGAAATCGAGGAATGCCTCGTGTAAAGCCGCCTCGGACAGTAGAACAAGGGCTATTTGGCAAACCGACAGTTCTGAACAATGTGGAAACCTTTGCGAATGTACCGATGATCATATTAGAAGGGGCAGATTGGTTTAAACGTATAGGACCGGAGAATAGTCCGGGGACAAAGGCATTTGCCCTGACAGGAAGCGTAAAACATACGGGATTGATCGAAGTGCCTATGGGAACAACACTGCGGGAAGTTATTTATGATATAGGCGGTGGAATAAAAGGGGACGGAGAATTTAAGGCAGTACAGATCGGCGGTCCCTCCGGCGGCTGTCTGATCACACCGCATCTGGATGTGCATCTGGATTTTGATTCTCTGAAAAAAATGGGGGCTATGATCGGTTCTGGCGGACTTGTTGTCATGGATGATCATACATGTATGGTAGAAGTAGCGCGATTCTTTATGAATTTTACACAGAACGAAAGCTGCGGCAAATGTGTGCCGTGCCGGGAAGGTACAAAGCGTATGCTGGAGATATTGGAAAGGATCGTAGCAGGAAACGGAAAAGTCGAAGATCTAGATCTTTTAGAAGAATTGGCGACAACGATCACGGATACAGCTTTATGCGGCCTTGGAAAGAGCGCGGCGCTTCCGGTTATGAGCACATTAAAATTGTTCCGTGAGGAATACATGGAGCATGTGGTGGAGAAAAAATGTGTTTCTCATACCTGTACGGCGATGCGCAGATTTATCATCAGTCCTGAACGCTGCAAGGGATGCTCCAAGTGTGCCAGAAACTGTCCTGTGGGCGCTATCAGCGGCAGGATAAAAGAACCATATGTAATCGACAACGAGAAATGTATTAAATGTGGCGCATGCGAGAGTGCGTGTGCGTTTGGCGCAATACATATTGAAGGCTAGGAGGACACGGACATGAGTTATATGATGATCAATAATAGAAGAGTAGAATTTACGAATGAAAAAAATGTTCTCTCCGTTATCCGGAAATCAGGGATCGACCTTCCGACTTTTTGCTATCATTCAGAACTTTCTACGTATGGCGCCTGCCGTATGTGTGTGGTGGAGGATGACAGAGGGAAAATATTCGCGTCCTGTTCAGAAACGCCGCGGGATGGAATGGTGATCTATACGAATACACCGAGGCTGCAGCATCATAGAAAAATGATCATTGAGCTGCTGCTTGCCTCTCACTGCCGGGATTGTACGACTTGTGCGAAAAACGGAGTCTGTACTTTGCAGAAGCTGTCCAGACAGTTGGGGATCATGGATGTACGGTTTGAAAATAATAAAAAACAGCTTCCTAAAGATACGTCCTCGGCATGTGTCATCCGTGATCCGAATAAATGTATTTTATGCGGAGACTGTGTGAGGACCTGTGAAGAAATCCAGGGACTGGGAATTTTAGATTTTGCATTTCGTGGTTCCAAGATGCAGGTAACGCCAGCGTTTAATAAGAATCTGTCTGAGACGGACTGTGTAGGATGCGGCCAGTGTCGTGCGGTCTGTCCGACGGGAGCGATCAGTATCAAACAAGATGTAGAACCGGTGTGGAAGATACTGGCAGATAAAAATGTACGTGTCGTGGCACAGATCGCGCCGGCAGTGCGTGTGGCAGTCGGAGATAAATTTGGAATCAAAAAAGGTGAAAATACATTGGGACGTCTTGTTGCCGCTCTGCGCAGGATCGGATTTGACGAGGTGTATGACACGAATTTTGGCGCCGATCTGACGGTCATGGAGGAATCGAAGGAATTAGTAGAACGCCTGGAATCCGGCGATGATCTGCCGTTGTTTACCTCTTGCTGTCCTGCATGGGTAAAATTCTGCGAGAAGAAATATCCTGAATTTAGGAAAAATATTTCTTCCTGCCGTTCTCCGCAGGAGATGTTCGGCGCTTTGCTCAAGGAAGAAGCCAAGATGAAAGCAGAGCAGGATCCAAGAAAGACCATGGTGGTATCCATCATGCCTTGCACAGCGAAAAAAGCAGAGATCACCAGACCGGAACACTTTACAGACGGTGTACAGAATGTAGATTATGTACTGACGACTACGGAAATTACGAGAATGATACAGGCAGCGGGGATCGATCTCGCACAGGTGAAACCAGAGGCATTGGATATGCCGTTCGGGCTTGCGTCCGGCGCAGGCGCGATCTTTGGAGTGACCGGCGGTGTGACAGAAGCTGTGTTAAGACGTCTGGTGAACAGCAACCGTGCGGAAGATTTAGAAGCAATCAGCTTTACCGGAGTCCGCGGGGCGGAGGGTATCAAAGAAGCGACAGTGCAGTTGGGCGGCAGAGAGGTGCATATAGCGGTCGTGAATGGCCTGCAGTGTGCTTCAGAAGTTCTGGATAAGATGAAAGCCGGTGAAGTGCAGTATGACTTTGTAGAAGTCATGGCATGCAAGAGAGGCTGTATCGCTGGAGGCGGACAGCCCGTGCCGATCGGACCGAGGACGAAGAAGGCGAGAATGGAAGGCATGTATAAGATCGACAGTACGGCGCAGATCAAATTGTCTAATGAAAATCCGATCGTAGCAACCGTGTATGAAGGAATTTTGAAAGGGAAAGAACACAAATTGCTGCATAACGAGATGCAGCAATAGAAGCAAAAATATGGAAGTATATACAGCCTAGTGAAAGAATACCGCTGCCGCTTTGATCAGGTAAGCGGTATCTTTTATGCCGGATGTTTCGTACGGGGAATGCATGGCAAGCTGCGGCAGTCCGATGTCCACGGTATTTAACGCTACTTGGGTATTGGAAATATTGCCCAGTGTGGAACCTCCTGCCATGTCGGAACGGTTGACAAAAGTCTGTACAGGAACGTCGGCTTCCCGGCAGATATCTTTAAACATGGCAGAGGAGATTCCGTCTGTACAGTATTTTTGGTTCGCATTATATTTGATGACAATGCCTTCATTTAAATAAGGGCGGTTTGTCGGGTCTGCCTTATCCATATGATTTGGATGCACGGCATGTGCATTGTCAGCGGAGATCATAAAACTCTTAGCAAGCTGTATAAGGTAGTCTTCCCGGGTAAACCCAAGAGAACTATTGATCCGGGTTAGGGTGTCATAGAGAAAGGTAGAAGCCGCGCCTTGTTTCGTCTGACTTCCTACTTCCTCGTTGTCCAGTACACAGTGGACAGCGAGGGAGTTTTCTTTTTTCCCCTGTAGAAATCCTTTAAGAGAAGCAAAGGCGCACTGCAGATCGTCTAAGCGTCCGGCAGAGATAAATTCATTGTCTGCGCCCCAGATCGTTCCTTCCTGTCGATTATATAAGAAAAGGTCGTGTCCCAAGATTTCAGCTGGGGTGACACCGGCGGCATCGGCGATCTGTTGAAAAAACGTGCCTTTTGCAGTGACTGTGCCATAGAGAGGGAGGAGATCTTTTTGTATATTATATTTGTAGCCGTCATTGGCCGTGCGGTCCATGTGAATGGCAAGGTTAGGAATCAGGACCAGGTCTCTGTCTATATTGACGAGGCGGGAGAGAAATACGCCGTTTTTTTTGACGACCACTCTGCCTGCCACAGAAAGTGGACGGTCAAACCAGGGAGCACAGAGCATGCCTCCATAGCGTTCTACATTTAATTTTACATATCTGTCTTCTGTGAGAATCTCTGGATTTTCCTTTATTTTAAAAGAAGGAGAATCACTGTGGCTTGTCATGATGCGATAGCCGTCTATTTCTCTTTCTGGAATGGAAAAGGCGATCAGGGAAGATTCATTTCTTGTGACGAGATAGCGTCCGCCCTTTTTCAAATCCCATTTTTGTGTCTCTTTTAATTCTTGGTATCCTTCCTGAAAGAGCATTTCCTTCATTGTAAAAACAGCATGAAAACTGGTAGGGCTTTTAGATAAAAATTTAAGAAGTTCTTCGGCAGTCTTCTGATACATGTTGCTGACCTCCTGATTCAGATATTTTGATGAGATATACATTTATCTTAGGCTTGCCTCCCAATCGCTGTCAAGCCCTATGGAAGTGTAAGTATATCTTTTCTGTACAACCGGATCCCTACAAGCATGGTCAGGAATTCCGCTGCCGGAAAAGCGATCCAGATGCCATTGCTTCCACATATAAGCGGGAGCAGATAAACAAAGGCGACGACTAGGATACATCCTCGCAGCAGGCACAGGGCAAGAGAATGTGCAGCCTTTGCCACAGACTGGAAATAACAGATAAAGACCATATTGACGCCTAAAAAGAGAAAACCGATGAAATAGATCCGTATGGCAGGCGCCGCCAGGGCAAGGATTTCTTCTGTGGGGCTTAAGAAAATATAGGTAAACAGATTGGGAGCGAGAAGCCCGGGAAGGAGAGGCAGCATACAGACGAGCAGGGAAGTCCATATGGAGAGAGACTGGATCTTTAAGATCCGGTCGGTAAGTCCTGCTCCGTGATTGCTGGACAGAATCGGCTGTGCCGCCTGCTCTACGCCTTTATACAGACAGGTGACGACGATGGCTGTGTTACTGATAATCCCATATACACTGACGCCTGTATTTCCCAGATAATGCAGGAGCTGCCAGTTGAAAATAAAGATGGTAAAACCGGAGGCAATCTCGATGACAAAACTGGTGAAACCATTGGCGAGCACTTTTCCAAGAAAAACAAGAGAAAAAGCCCGCGGTGTAAATTTCAGTTGGTTTTTTCTTGAGAAAAAATGGGTGCACAGTATGAGCACAGTCAGAGAAGATCCGATGACTGTGGCAAGAGCTGCGCCCTTCATTCCCATGTCAAGCGGAAAGACAAAGAGATAGTCTAAAAGTATATTGGTGATCCCGCCGGAGATGACTGCGTTCATGGCGAGTTTTGGAGCGCCGTCGTTGCGCACAAATGTCTGCAGGAAGGAAGAAAAAAAGAATACTCCCATTCCCCATATAATATAAGGGATGTAGTCCATGATATAGGGAAACGTCTCTTCTGTAGCGCCAAGCAGCCAGGCGATGTCTTCCATAAAAATAGAACAGAAGACCAGGGAGAGGATCCACAGGATAAATGTAAAGAGCAAAGCAGTGCTAAAAAAGGCGTCTCCTTCTTCTTTTTTGCCTTTCCCACGGGAAATAGACATCAGAACAGAACCGCCCACACCGCAGAGCAATCCCATGCCGAAGAAAATATTGTAAACCGGGAGCGCGATATTCAAAGCGGCAAGTCCGACCGCTCCCAGTCGTTGTCCTATGATAATCGTGTCTGCCAGCACATAGATAGAGGTTACCATGGTTCCGCAGATGGATGGGAACAAATAATAGAGAAATACCTGACGTACCGGTTTTGTAATAAATTCATTTGTATGCATACAGCAAATCCTCCTGCCTGGAATGTCTGATCTAGGTGTGACCGTTTCTGACGGTAAAGATTTATATTTGTCTTGTCAAAAAGTAATGATACTAAGAATACCATAGAAAAATTCTTATCTCAAGTATATTTTTTCATCTTATTTTAATCTAAAGAGGCTAGAATAAGCGTGTTGAAACTGGTGTGCGAAGGCATACTTGTCAGGTAAAGAGAAACTAGAGTATACTGGAAAAAGAGGTGATACAGATGCGGATATTGATAGCAGAGGATGAGAGAGATTTAAACCAGCTCCTGGCTTCCCGTTTAAAAGAAGAGCACTACAGCGTAGATGCTTGTTTTGATGGGGAGGAAGCGCTGGATTATATTGCGGGGGCGGAATATGACGCGCTTATACTGGATATTATGATGCCAAAGAAAGACGGCCTGTCTGTCTTGAAGCAATTGCGAAAGAAAAATAAAAGTGTGCCGGTACTTTTGCTTACCGCAAAGGATAGTATAGAAGATAGGGTGAAAGGTCTGGATGCCGGAGCCAATGACTATTTGGTGAAACCGTTTGCGTTTGAAGAACTACTGGCCAGGATTCGTGTACTGCTGCGCAGACCGGAAAAGTCAGAAGACTCCTGCTACAGAGTCGGAGGATTGGAAGTACATGTCGATACCCATCAGGTTCTAAGAGACGGAAAGGAAATCTCTTTATCGGGCAAAGAGTTTTCCTTGTTAAGATATATGATTCAGAATAAAGGGATTGTCCTGTCCAGAGAAAAGTTAGAACAGCATCTTTGGAATTATGATTATGCAGGCAGTTCCAATGTGATAGACGTATATATCCGGTATCTGCGCAAAAAGATAGATGAAGGATTTGAAAAAAAGCTGATCCACACGGTGCGCGGCGCGGGTTATACATTGAAGGAGAAAGAATGAAGAGACTGTCATTGAAAGTAAAACTGACCATTGTATATACATTTTTCACCATTCTGGTGACCTGTACTGCTTTAGGGATCTTGATTTCCATAAGCAGCAGAGAGGTCCTTACTTCTGCGCAGAATCAGTTAGAGAGACGGGTACAGGAAAGCGTGGAAGATATTGAATTGGAAGATGGAATACTGGAAGCAGATTCGGATCTTTATTCGGCAGAAAATGGAATCTATCTTTCCGTATATAAAAGGGACGGTTATTTCTTGTTTGGTAAAATTCCGTATGGTTTTGATGGGCAGCCCGAATTTTCTGACGGAGAAGTGCGTAAAATACGACAAAAAGATAAGGAATGGTATGTATATGACTTGTCTTACCGTCTGGAAGAAGAAACAGAAATTATGATCAGAGGTGTCACTTCGGTCAGTGACGCGGAAGAAAGCTTTCGTATCACAATGCGGCTTGCCTTTATCATCTTACCGGTTCTGGTCATAGTGGAAGCATTCATAGGGTATCGATTTACAAGGCGGACGCTGCTTCCGGTCAAGAAGATTACAGAAACCGTACAGGGAATACAGGCGGATGCGGATTTGTCCAGAAGAGTAGAATTGACGGAAGAACAGACTTGCTGCAGAGATGAGATTTATTCTCTGGCATATACGTTTGACCAGATGCTTGGACAGTTGGAGGAGGTATTCCAAAGAGAAAAGCAGTTCACGTCTGATGTCTCTCATGAGCTGCGTACTCCTGTCAGCGTCATTCTGGCACAATGTGAGACCTGTCTGGCAGATGAAGAAATGTCCGGGAAACAGAGAGAACAGATACAGCTGATAGAGAGAAAAGCACGCCAGATGGCAGGAATGATCTCGAATCTTCTCTTGTTGTCTCGTATAGATGAAGGCAGACAAACGATTCAGAAAGAAAGGATCAATATCAGTGAACTCACGGAGATGACAGTAGAAGAACAGCAGATGCTGGCACAGGAAAAAGGGAAAGATATAACCTTTTATACGGACATTGCTCCGCATATCTATATGGAAGCAGATGAAAGTTTCTACATTCGCCTGCTGGTGAATTTACTTTCAAATGCAGTGTATTACAGCAAAGAAAAGGGATGGGTAAAAGTATCTTTGAAAGAGAGAGGTGGAGAGATCATCGGAACTGTAGAGGATAACGGGATCGGAATAGCTGCGGAAGCTCTGCCTCATATATGGGAACGGTTCTACCGGGCGGATGTATCCCGGACAGACAGCAGCCATTCTGGTCTGGGTCTGTCTATGGTAAAGTGGATCGTGCAGGCACACGGCGGACGAATAGAAGTCAAGAGTGAAAAGGATAAAGGAAGCAGCTTCATCTTTTGTTTTCCTGCTTGAATCAGAAAGCTTTCTTTTGCCTGTGATGCCTTTATAGATATTTTTATAAGATAATTAGAAATGTTTTTTGGTCTTAGCTATAAAAAATTTAATAAAGATAGAGTAAAAGCAAAAAATATTGTAAATATAGCAGTGCAATTTAATCTTTTTTTAATCTTTCCGGGGTATACTGCTATCAAGATAAAGAAAAAGCAGAAAAAAGAAAAGGAGAAATGCAATATGATAAAAAAATATATGGCAGCAGCTATGGTTTCGATAACAATTTTAGGAATGCTTACAGGATGTGGCTTGGGAGGCGGCAGAGATATTGGAAAAGAAGAGGCGCTGGATGTTGCGTTGGCAGATGCCGGCGTCAAGGAGGAAGATACGACCAGATTAAGAGTATCAACAGACAGAGATGACGGAAGAAAAATATATGAGATACAGTTTGATGTAAATGGAAAGGAATACGATTATGAGATCGATGCAAGAGATGGGGACATTGTGAGCGTGGATACGGAAACGATACAAACGATACCGTATAATAAAGAAGGTGGTTCAGCCGAAGGAACGTCAGACCAGGCGGGAAGCGAAGGTCAGTCTGGACAGACAGATAATGCCGGTGGATCTGGAGAGAACGGAAATGCAGAAAACGGCGGCAATGCAGGGCAGGCATCCGGCAGTTATTCTGCCAATGTGGATATAAGCCAGGAACAGGCAATCCAGATTGCTTTAGAACGTGTGTCTGGAGCAACAGAAGCAGATGTTCGGATTGAACTGGATTATGACGATGGAAAGTACAAATACGAAGGAGATATTATCCACGAGCAAAGAGAGTATGAATTCGAGATTGATGCAAATACGGGGACGATCTTAGAGTGGAGTGAAGAAAGACGATAGAGAAGTAGGGAAGTGGTTCAGTTATGTACAAAGAAGACACATGACCGAACCACTTTTTATGATAGAAAAAATTATAGAAAAACAAAGTCAGAAATTTGACGAAAAGCAAAAATTGCGGTATAATTTAAAAGCTGTATGAATAGTATATGCAGTATAAACAATCTATTCAATCTATTCAAGGCGCAGTAGCCAAGCGGTAAGGCGTGGGTCTGCAACACCCTGATTCACCGGTTCAAATCCGGTCTGCGCCTCTTTTGTTGCAGTAAAGTAAGAGTATCTCTTTAGATGTGCATCTATAGAAAGAGTTTTATGTTTTTCTTAAACACAGTCTGATAATCTGTTCTGTACAGATTCTTCTGTTTTATCCAGTTGCCGGATTATTTTTATTAGCACAGGCGTCAGATGACGCTGTCTGTATCTTCCTCCATACCCACGGAAAGAAATAAATACTTCTGTTTGGAATTCAGTAGCAGCGCGAAGTCGATTTTTTTAAACAGAAACATAAACTTAAGCGGCCAGGCAGGCGAGGTTTGCCAGATAAGGTATATTTCTTTCTTGCATGACTGGATTGTCTTTGGAATATAGTATATAATAAAAAACTCTGAGATGATTTGAAAAGTAACGGCAGCAGTGAGTTTGTATACCGGTGGGGTGTAAGAGATATATGGACGAAAAGAACAGGGAAAAACTGAAATTCTGGCTGGAAGCAGGACTTGCCTTGCTGTTGGTCCTGACACTTGGTTTGGCAGGAGCGCGCGGAGTTTTTACAAAGGATGCGCAAGGGAAGTCCGCTAGTATTGAAGCAAAAGAAGAGAATGGACAGGGAGCAGAAGACGAAGAAGGAGCGGGAAAAGAGCAGAAAGAGAAGAAGGAGACAGCCGAAGAGGTGATCGCAGACGGGCAATATCCGATCATGGGAGAGAGTACGGTCACGGTAAAGCAGATGGTGTCCTTTTTTGAGCAGTCAGGCGAAGAATATCCGACAGAGGCGCTTGGCAAAGGGGGAGCACAAAGTATAGAAGCTTTTTGCCAGATGTATTATGAGGAAGCTTCTGCAGAAGGCGTGCGTCCGGAGGTGGCATTTGTACAGACCATGAAGGAGACAGGATGGCTTCAGTATGGAGGAGACGCTTCTATAGAACAGTTTAATTTTGCGGGGATCGGGACAACGGGGGGCGGTGTGCCGGGGAACTCCTATCCGGATGTAAGGACAGGAATACGCGCTCAGATACAGCATTTGAAAGCGTACGCTACGGCAGACGCACTGGCACAGGCATGTGTAGACGATCGGTATGAATATGTAAAGAAGGGCTCGGCGCCTTATGTGGAATGGCTTGGGCAGAAAGAAAATCCGGAAGGAGCAGGATGGGCAACCGGAGAAAATTACGGGTATGATATTGTAGATATGATCAATAAAATGAAAAATATGGAAAACTGATTTTGGGGAAATTTTAAAGATTCGAAATTCTAAAGATTATCTAAAAATCTTGACAAATCAGCCCCGGAAAGATATGATAGGCATTAGTTAATTATTATTTAACAATTTGTTAAAATATAAAGGTATTGAGGAAGAGGAGTACGGTATTACTTCCAGACAGAGAGAACTGCCCGGAGGCTGGAAGGCAGTTTTGGAAAAAAGGATAGCGGAAAGTAGCTTCTGAACTGGATTTCTGAAAAGAACTATGCAGCAACATGAAAATCTATATAGCAGTATAACATATAGAAGAAACAGTAGGAAATCACGTGACAGTCTGCGTTACAGGACTAAGAGAGTATGGATGTACAAAGGAGATTCATATGAATTAAGGTGGTACCGCGGAACTTTTCGCCCTTTACGATATGTAAAGGGCTTTTCTTATTTTTAAATGTGAAATTTATGTGAAGGAATGAGAGGAGCATAAGGAGGAAGTCATGAGCAGAGAATTGGCAAAAACTTATAACCCAAAAGAGATTGAGGAAAAGCTGTATGAAAGATGGTGTGAGAATAAATACTTTCATGCAGAGGCAGACAGGAGCAGAAAACCGTTTACAACTGTAATGCCGCCCCCGAATATTACAGGTAAACTTCATATGGGGCATGCGTTGGACAACACACTGCAGGACATTTTGATCAGATACAAAAGGATGGAAGGGTATAATGCGCTCTGGATACCGGGAACAGACCATGCGGCGATCTCTACAGAAGTAAAGGTGACGAACCAGTTAAAAGAAGAAGGGATCGATAAGAAAGAACTAGGCAGGGAAGGTTTTTTAGAGAGGACCTGGCAGTGGAAAGAAGAATATGCGGGGACGATCGAGAATCAGCTGAAGAAGCTGGGAATCTCCTGCGATTGGGACAGAGAACGTTTTACAATGGACGAAGGCTGCTCTAAGGCGGTAGAAGAGGTATTTATCAGTCTGTATGAAAAAGGATATATTTATAAAGGCTCCAGAATTATTAACTGGTGTCCGAAATGCAAGACTTCTCTTTCGGATGCAGAAGTAGAGCATGAGGAGCAGGAAGGCCACTTCTGGCATATTAAATATCCGATCGTAGGGACAGAACGTTTCCTGGAGATCGCTACCACCCGACCGGAAACGATGCTAGGTGATACAGCGATCGCGGTACACCCGGATGACGAGAGATATAAAGATATAGTAGGAAAGAAAGTTCTGCTGCCGCTTGTAAATAAAGAGATACCGATCGTGGCAGACTACTATGTAGATAAAGAGTTCGGAACAGGAGCTGTGAAGATCACACCGGCTCATGACCCGAATGATTTTGAAGTCGGCAAGCGCCACGGTCTGGAAGAGATCAACATTATGAATGATGACGCCACGATCAATGAAAAGGGCGGGAAATATGCCGGCATGGAACGTTATGAAGCGCGAAAAGCGATTGTAAAGGATCTAAAAGAGCAGGGGTATCTTGTAAAGATCGAACCTCATTCTCATAATGTAGGGACACATGACCGCTGTGGCACAACCGTGGAACCACTTATCAAACAGCAGTGGTTTGTAAAGATGGACGAATTGGCAAAACCTGCGATAGACGCATTGAAGAACGGGGAGTTGAAATTTGTTCCGGAACGTTTTGACAAAATCTATCTGCATTGGTTGGAAAATATCAAAGATTGGTGTATTTCCAGACAAATCTGGTGGGGACACAGAATCCCGGCATATTATTGTGATGACTGCGGAGAATTTGTAGTGGCAAGAGAAATGCCGGAGAAATGTCCGCATTGTGGATGTACACACTTTACACAGGATGAAGACACGCTGGATACATGGTTTTCTTCCGCGTTATGGCCGTTTTCTACTCTTGGCTGGCCGGATAAAACAGAGGATCTGGATTATTTCTATCCGACAGATGTGCTGGTGACTGGTTATGACATTATCTTTTTCTGGGTGATCCGTATGGTATTTTCAGGGTATGCTCATACTGGAAAATCTCCGTTCCACACGGTACTGATCCATGGACTTGTCAGAGATTCCCAGGGGAGAAAGATGAGTAAATCCCTTGGCAATGGAATCGATCCGCTGGAGATCATCGATCAATACGGCGCTGACGCACTGCGTCTGACATTGGTTACGGGGAATGCGCCCGGAAACGATATGCGTTTCTATACAGAGAGAGTAGAGGCGAGCAGAAACTTTGCGAATAAAGTATGGAATGCATCTCGGTTTATCTTGATGAATATAGAAAATGAAAATCTGAAAAAACCAGAGGAGTCTGCTCTTACGCTGGCAGATAAATGGATATTGTCCTCTGTCAATACCCTGGCAAAAGACGTGACAGAGAATATGGATAAATTTGAGTTGGGGATCGCAGTACAGAAAGTCTATGATTTCATCTGGGATGAATTCTGCGACTGGTATATCGAGATGGCGAAGTTCCGCATCTATCATAAAGAAGAAGATCCGGAAGCTGCGAACGCGGCACTTTGGACACTGAAGACGGTCCTGGGACAGGCGCTGAAGATGCTGCATCCGTTCATGCCGTTTGTGACAGAGGAGATCTATGAGGCACTCGTGCCGGAAGAAGAATCTCTGATGATGTCTTCTTGGCCGGTTTATACAGAGGAGAGAGTTTACAGAGAAGCAGAGCGTGTTGTCGGGCATATGAAGGAGATCGTGCGGGGGATCAGAAATATCCGCGCGGAGATGAACGTAGAGAACAGCAGAAAGACAAAAGTATATATTGTCACAGAAGATGCGAAGCTGCAAGAAGGCTTTGGATCCCTTACAGATGCGGTAAAACCGCTTATGAACGCAGCGGAGATATTTATAGCAGGAGAAAAACCGGCTCTTTCTGACGATGCCGTTTCGGTCGTTGTGCCGGACGCAGTCACGTATTTACCATTGGAAGATCTGGTGGACTTTGAGCAGGAGAGAGAACGTCTGGAAAAAGAAGAAGAAAAGCTGAAAAAAGAAATTAAAAGAGCCCAAGGCATGCTTTCAAATGAAAAATTTGTAAACAAGGCGCCTCAGGCGAAGGTAGAAGAAGAGCGTAAGAAACTGGAAAAATACACACAGATGCTTACCCAGGTACAGGAGAGAATGGCAGGATTAAAGAAGTAGAGAAAAGAGGTCATACATGAAACGCATTCAAATCAAGAAGCCGGATGTGAAAGGATTTTTTGAAAAAATCAAAAGTCTGAAAAAAGAAGATATAAAAAGGCACTGGAAAGAACGCAGAGAACGGCGGCAGAAAATACTGGAGGAACGCAGAAACGGTAAATTCGCAAAGAAAATGCAGCCGGTTTATAAAATGATGGATAGATTTTCCCTGCCGCTCCACTATGTGCTGGCATGTATTTTGAACTTTTTTATCGAAGTTATATCCAGGCACTCGTTTTTTGAGGCGTGGGAATACTTCACGGGTTCACCGAAGGTATTCTTTTTCAATGCGTTTCTGATATTTGCTACCTTTTCTATTGTATATCTGGTCAGAAGGCGTCTGTTTGCCCGGATACTTTTAAGTGTATTCTGGCTGTTTCTGGGGACCTGCAATGGATATTTGCTTTTAAAAAGAGTGACGCCGTTTAATGCACAGGATCTTAAAGTGCTGTCCGACGCACTGTCATTGACGGGAAATTATTTTAATACATTTGAGCTGATTCTTTTGATCGTGGGGATTGGGGCGGTCGTGCTCTGGATTATTTCCATGTGGAGGAGAGGCGGCCAGTATACGGGGAAGATGCATCGTCTATTAGCTCTAGTAGGCGTTGTATTTTGGCTTGGCGCCTATGTGCTTCTGACGAATCTCGCGATCGATAAAAGAGTGGTTTCTAATTATTTTGGCAATATTGCTTTTGCCTATGAGGATTATGGATTTCCTTATTGCTTCACGGCAAGTATTTTTAACACGGGTATTTCAAAACCCTCCGGTTATAGTGAAGAAAACATGCAAAAGATCAGTGAGCATGGAGAGATTACAAAGAGTGAGACTGGCAGAAGTGAGGAACAACTGCCGAATATTTTGTTTGTGCAGCTGGAATCTTTCTTTGATCCCACAGAAGTAGAGTGGCTGCAGTTTTCAGAAGATCCTATCCCCAATTTAAGAAAAATGTTTAGTGAATATTCCAGTGGATATTTTAAAGCGCCGTCGGTGGGAGCTGGAACAGCAAATACAGAATTTGAAGTACTCACAGGAATGAGCATGCGTTTCTTTGGACCGGGAGAATATCCATATAAGACGTACGCAAAGACAAAGACATTGGAGAGTGCTGCCACGGCTCTGACAGATCTTGGATATGGGGCGGAGGCGCTGCATAATAACGGCGGTAATTTCTACAGTCGCGCGCAGGTGTTCAACCATATGGGATTTGATCATTTTACGAGCAAGGAATTTATGAATATACTGCAGACGACTCCAAACGGATGGGCGACAGACGATATTCTTGTGCCCAATATCATGGAGTCCATGGATACGACAGAGGGGCAGGATTTTGTCTTTACGATCAGTGTGCAGGGACATGGAGAATATCCGACAGAGAAAAAGATCGAGGATCCGGAGATCGTCGTCAGCGGTGTGGAAGATGAAGGCGAACGCAATGCTTGGGAGTACTATGTAAATATGGTGTATGAGATGGATGCGTTTGCGGGCGAACTCATTCAGGCAATAGAAGAACGAGATGAGCCTACTGTAGTGGTCTTCTATGGAGATCATCTGCCGACTATGGGACTGGAGGCAAAAGATTTAAAAGGCAAATATCTGTACAATACAAATTATGTCATTTGGGATAACATCGGGCTGGAGAAGCAAGACATGAATCTGGCGGCATATCAGATCATGGCAGAGGTGTTCGAACGTCTGGATATCCATTCCGGCACTGTGTTTAATTACCATCAGGAGAGACGACAGACGAAAAATTATTTGGCAGATCTGGAACTTTTGCAGTATGACTTGCTTTACGGAGAACAATATGTATATGAAGACAGCGGCTGTCCGATCACAGAAGGGCATATGGTAATGGGCGTCAAAGATGCGTCGATCACAGAGATCGTGGAGCAGCTGGACGGAACGTACAGTATATATGGAGAGAACTTTACAAAACAAAGTAAGATTTATATCAATGATGAAAAGCAAGACGGTATTTTCCTGAATAATACAAGAATCGACCTAAAAGACTCTGAACTAGAAGATGGTGATATTATCAAAGTAGATCAAGTCGGCTCCAGCAATACGATTTTTAGGGAATCGGCAGAATATAAATATCAGGATGGAAAACTTACAGAACTTCCGAAAGCAGAGGATGCTGTAGAGACAGGAAGAAATGCGTTTGTAGATAAGGAAACGGAATAGATACAATGACATATGAGGAAGCAATAGGGTATATTTTAGACATACCGAAATTTACAAAGAAAAATACACTGCTGCATACAGAACAATTTCTTGCGGAACTGGGTGACCCACAGGAAAAGATGAAAGTGATCCATGTGGCTGGGACAAACGGAAAAGGATCTGTATGTGCTTATGTAAACGCTATGCTTCTAAGCGAGGGAAAAACAGTGGGTCTGTTCACCTCTCCACATCTTATAAAGATGAACGAGAGGATCGTGATAAACGGCTGCGAAATAACAGATGAGGAATTTGCGGCAGTTTTTGAAGAAGTATTAAGAACGGTCAGACAGATGGAAGAAAAAGGGGCGCCCCATCCGACATTTTTCGAATTTTTGTTTGGAATGGCGGCTCTTGCCTTTGCCAAAGCAGGCGTCGAGTATGCGGTCACAGAGACAGGGCTTGGAGGCAGACTGGATGCGACGAATGTAGTAAAACATCCAGTTTTGACAGTGCTTACTTCTATTGGCATGGATCATATGGAATATCTGGGGAATACATTGGGACAGATCGCGGCGGAAAAGGCGGGGATCATAAAACCAGGTGTTCCGGTCTTTTTTGCGGAAGGAAAGACAGAAAGCAATATAGTTATTGAAAAACATGCGAAAAAAATGGGCTGTCCATGTAAAAAAATAGGGAAAAGTGCGTACGAAATTCTTGCAATTACAGGGAAATATATTGCTTTTTCCTGTTCAAATGCGTATTATGGAAATACCACATGGAATCTTGGAAATATCGGGATTTATCAGGTGGAGAATGCTATGCTTGCGTTGGAGGCTATGCGCTTTTTGTTTGGCGCCGAAGGGCATCCTGACAGGTGGAGGAAGGCACTTGCTGCGCTGCGCCGTGCAGGCAGGATGGAGGAAATCTTTCCGGACTTTTATATTGATGGGGCACATAACACAAGCGCAGTAGAAGGTTTCGCGGCAAGTGTGCCCAAAACAGAGAAGAAGATCATTTTGTTTTCTGCCGTACAGGAGAAAGCGTATGAAGAAATGATACATATCCTCTGCGCAGAAGTGCCGTCTGATTTCTATATGGTAACAGCGATCAATAACACACGGGCAGTCCGTCCGGAGGTACTAAGGGATATTTTTAGGAAATATACGGACAGGCCGGTCATTATGAAGGAGACGATCGAGGAAGCGATTTCTTATTTAAGAGTACACCGCAAAGGACATACCGTCTATTGTCTGGGCTCACTTTATCTGGCCGGTGAGATAAAAGCGTTGATGCAGGAGGTCTAAGTGTATGTTGGATTATGAAGAAGAACTAAAGAAATTCAAGCCAAGTCTGGAAGTCGAAGATATTGAAGGGGCTGTCTACCAGGAGGATCTGTCGGACATGACGGACCTTTTAAGAGAAGTGATGGATCAGACGAAGTAAAGAAAGATTATGGTGAGTATAAATGGATTATACGAAGAAGATCATATATCAGTCGAATTACTGGTATAATGACGGTCTCAAGAAAGCACAGATACGGGATATGTCCGGCGCTGTTGTTTCTCTGCGCAGAAGTCTGCAGTATAACAGGGGGAATATCGCGGCGCGCAATCTTTTAGGTCTTGTGTATTATGGAAGGGGAGAAGTAGCAGAAGGGCTGGTAGAGTGGATTATCAGCAAGAATTTAAAGCCCCATGATAATATAGCCAATTATTTTATCAATAAGGTACAAAATTCGGCCAGCAGGCTGGAGACGATCAACCAGGCGGTGAAAAAATATAATCAGTGTCTGGCATATTGCGCGCAAAACGGAGAGGATCTGGCAGTGATCCAGCTTAAAAAGGTGATCCTTGATCATCCTTCTTTTTTAAAGGCGTATCAGTTGCTTGCGCTGCTTTATCTGCATACAGAGCAGTATGCGAAGGCGAGGCAGATACTGAAAACAGCACGGAAGCTGGATACAACGAACGAGATGACACTGCGGTACATCCATGAGCTGATGACAGTGAAAGGCAAAAAGAGCAGAAAAAAAGAAAAAAGCAAAAAAGGAGAAGCAGTCGAGTATCATCTGGGAAATGAAACGATCATACAGCCCAAAAATTCAGCCGTCAGGGAATTGGCAGGACATTTTACGGTTATGAACATATTAGTAGGAGCGGCGATCGGAGCAGCGATCGTGTGGTTTTTGGTCGCACCTGCAGTAAATCAATCGAAAACTGCTGCGCATAATAAGGAGATACTGGAATACAGTGAGAAGATCCATTCGCTGGAATCTCAGGCGAGCGCGCTGCAGAAAACATTAGACAATTATAGGATCTCCGGAGAAAATGCAGAAAAGGACGTCCAGACAGCTGAACAGACAAAGGAAAGCTATGAAAATCTGCTGGCAGCATCTTCACAGTATGATTCCGGCAGTTATTCAGAGGATGTGATCGCAGATACGCTGATCAATGTGAACAGGGATGTTTTAGGAGAAGGCGCCCAGGCGAGGTTCGATGAAATGACGGGAAATATATATCCGACAGCGTGCGATATCAAATACAGCGCGGGAAATGAATCTCTGGAAGTCGCTAATTACGAGAATGCGGTCACACAGTTGAGTGCAGTCGTAAAAATGAATGAATCCTATGATGACGGGGGAGCGCTTTTGAATCTGGGGCTTGCTTATATGGGAAACGGTGATAATGACAATGCGATCCTCTATCTGAAGCGTCTGATCGAATTGTTCCCGGATACAGAGAAAGCGGCGCAGGCGCAGACGAATCTGGATACGATTTCCAGTCAGCAGGCGTCTGAAAACCAAAATACAGAAGAATAGATACATGTAACAAAAGTACGAAAGAGAAAGATGTGCAGCAAGGCATATCTTTCTTTTTTTATGCAGCTTATAGGAGGAGTAGGATTATGAAGTATCAAGTGCAGGAAAACTGCCTGACGATTTATCTGCCCAAGGAGGTAGATCACCACAATGCAGAGTCTATGAAAAAAGAAGCGGACAGAATTATAGAAAAGGATCATATTAAATATATCATTTTCGACTTTGCAGATACAGATTTTATGGATAGTTCGGGAATCGGCATCATCATGGGAAGATATAAAACGATCTGCCTGATCGGAGGAGAAATCTGGGCGGTGCATGCCAATAAAAGGATCCAGAAGATACTGACATTATCAGGGATGACAAAAATCATGCAGATATATGAGGAGGAAAAAATATGAAAAACACAAATGAAATGGAGATCATCTTTGACAGCCGTTCGTCAAATGAAGGGTTTGCCCGTGTGGCGGTGGCGTCTTTTATGACGCAGTTAAATCCTACCGTAGAGGAAGTCGCAGACGTAAAAACGGCTGTTTCAGAAGCTGTGACAAATGCAATCATCCATGGGTATGAGAATGAGATACATAAAATCTCTATCGTATGCAGGATAGAGGAAAAGCAGATTTGTATCACAGTGGAGGATAAAGGCAGGGGTATAGAAAACGTGGAAGAGGCTATGCAGCCTATGTATACGACAAAGTCGGAAGCCGAACGTTCCGGCATGGGATTTGCTTTTATGGAGGCTTTTATGGACAGTGTAGAAGTGGCTTCAGAAGTCGGGAAAGGAACAAGGGTGAAAATGAAAAAAACAATTGGAAAAGGAAGGGAGTCATGGATCACACAATCGCTCTGATCAAAAAATCTCACGATGGGGATAAGAACGCGAGAGAAAGGCTGGTAGAGGAAAATATCGGACTGGTCTGGTGTGTGGTGAAACGATTTTATGGCAGAGGTACGGAGACAGAAGATCTGTTTCAGATAGGCAGTATCGGACTTTTAAAGGCTATCGACAAGTTCGATCTGTCTTACGATGTAAAATTTTCTACCTATGCCGTGCCTATGATCTCGGGAGAAATTAAAAGATTCCTGAGAGATGATGGAATGATCAAAGTAAGCCGTTCTCTAAAGGAACTGTCCTATAAAAGCTTTCAGGTGAGAGAAGAATTGACAGTTCAGCTTGGAAGAGAGCCTACTTTGGAAGAACTTGCGGATAAAATGCAGGTGGAAAAAGAAGAGATCGTGCAGGCGATGGAAGCAGGCTGTGAGGTGGAATCCCTTTACCGAACGGTCTATCAGAAAGAAGGAAGTGAAATACGGCTTTTGGACAAGCTGGAAGAAAAGGAACAGAAAGAGGAAAAAATACTAGATACCATGCTTTTAAAACAGCTGCTAGAAACGCTTGAAAGTCAAGAGAGACAACTGATCTATCTGCGGTATTTCGCAGATAAGACCCAGGCGGAGGTTGGGAAAATATTGGGGATCTCACAAGTACAGGTGTCCAGAATGGAGAAAAAGATCATGGAGCATTTGCGAAGATCGAGCAGACAGTAAAATAGAAAATATGTATGAAGAGAAACAAAAAATATATCCTGTACCACAAAAATGCGCTGCGAGGATGTATAATCCGGGACAGATATCAGATACTACCTGTAGATCCTGTATCAGATACAGGACGGGGAAAAGGAAAGGATAGGTGGCGAAATGGGACAGGGAAACAAAAAGGTGTGGTTATGTCTGCTTGCTGTTGTATTGACAGCGGTCGTGGTGGGAGCAGTCTATTATTATAACAGTGCAGAACGAAAGAACAGCAGTGAAGGAGTTCTGATCCGGGAGACGGAGGTGTGGGAGTATGTCGTCTGATCAGATTCTCTATATCAAAGGAGATAGAAATGTAGAGGTGAGCAAACAGGACGTCACATTAGGGGATATCCTTTCTTTTGAATGCAGCAACAAAACGTGGCTTCCAAAAGTGAAAGCTTTGCGGATTTTGAAGATCCGCAAACAGGGCAGACAGCGGTTTGTTATTTCTATATTAAAGATCATTGCCTGTATCCATGAAGCATATCCCGGACTGGAGATACAAAATTTAGGTGAGCAGGATATTATTGTGACCTATGAGGAGCAGAAAACACCGGCTTTTTTTTGGCATATCGCAAAGACAGCCATGGTAGTACTCATTACATTTAGCGGCGCCGCATTTTCCATCATGGCGTTTAATAATGATGTGAATGTATCAAAATTGTTTGGGCAGATCTACGAGCTGGCAACCGGAAAAACCACAGATGGATTTACGATTCTGGAAGTGTCATATTCCGTCGGGATCACGATAGGGATCCTAATCTTTTTCAACCACATTGGCAGAAAACGTTTTATGGTAGATCCGACGCCGATGGAAATACAGATGCGTCTTTATGAAAATGACATACAGACGACCTTGATAGAAGATGCGTCCAGAAAGGAGGAAGAATTGGATGTGGGGCAGTCAGATCCTTTTGGCGGTCATCGGTCTTAGCGCAGGTATCGTGGTAGCCGGAGGGCTTTTTTCTTTTATCATAGAATTGGGAGTCGTCGCGGATTTTGCAGATCGTACGCACACGGCGGATAAAATACTTCTGTATGAGGACAGTGTTGCTTTTGGCGGGATACTTGGGAATCTGTTTTTGATTTTTCAGATAGAAATCCCGTATATGAAATGGCTGCTTCCGGTATTCGGGCTTATGGCCGGAATTTTTGTGGGATGTTGGGCGATGGCGCTGGCGGAAATATTGAATGTATTTCCGGTCTTTATACGGCGGGTGAAGATCGTAAGATACATCCCATTATTTATAGCAGGTATGGCGATTGGCAAAGGTCTGGGAGCTTGTCTGTTCTTTTCCATGAGATGGTAGATATTTTCCTTATATTGTGCAGATACCTACAGATCCGATGCTTTCTAGCTCTGTGCGGAAAAGAAGAAAGGGAAAGAACTGTTACAGTGAACTTGGACTATTGACTTCTGGAATATTTGGGTGTACAATTTTAGGCGTAAACATAAGGCTATCCACAATGCAGTACAACATTCGGATAGCTGTTTTTTTCTGTGGGAAGCCCTATGGAAAAGATTTATAAAGGAGGAAAAGAGCATATGAAAAAGAAAGTATTAAGTGCAGTACTTAGTGCAGTCATGGTTATCGGCATGGTAGCAGGCTGCGGAGCACCGGCAGCAGAGTCAGGCGGTTCTGATGATGCTAAAAAAACAGAGAAATCAGAAGGGATCGCAAAGGAAGATATTAAAGTAGGATTTGTGCATATTTCTGATCCAAGTGATATGGGATATACGTATAATCACGATCTTGGTACACAGGAAATGCAGAAGGAATTAGGTCTTTCAGATGAGCAGATCGTAAATAAATACAATGTACCGGAAGGCGCAGAATGTGATACAGCTCTGCGCGAATTGGTTGACGCAGGATGCAACATTATTTTCGCAACAAGCTTTGGGTATGAGGATTATGTGAAAGAAGTCGCAGCAGAATATCCAGATATAGAGTTCTGCCACGCAACAGGCCTTCAGGCAAAAGAAGCAGGACTGGACAATTTCCACAATTATTTTGCGTCTATTTATGAAGGACGTTATCTGGCAGGAATCGCAGCAGGCATGAAGACAGAAAGCAATAAACTTGGCTATGTTGCTGCTTTCCCGTTTGCAGAGGTGATCAGCGGATATACAGCGTTCTATCTTGGAGCAAAAAGTGTAAATCCGGATGTGACAATGGATATCATGTATACGAACTCATGGAATGACCCAACTGTAGAATCTCAGGTGGCAAAAGCGTTGATCGAGCGCGGATGTGACGTTGTCTCACAGCATTCTGACTCTACGGCTCCGGCTACAACGGCAGAGGAAAACGGCGTATGGCAGGTTGGATATAACAATGATATGATCGAGGCAGCTCCGGATGCTTCTTTGATCTCTCCACGTATTGACTGGGGTATCTATGTAACAGAAGCAGTACAGGCAGTGATCGATGGAAAAGAAATTCCGTTAGACTGGTGTAAAGGATATAAAGACGGCGCTGTTTATCTTTCTCCGTTAAATGAGAAGATCGCGGCAGAAGGCACGCAGGAAGCAATCGATAAAGCGGCTGCTGCTATTGAATCAGGCGAACTTCATGTATTTGCAGGTCCACTTAAAGGTGTGACTCCGGATGGCGAAGAATATGAAGTAAAAGAAGGCGAATATTATCATGAGCAGGAAGAACAGTCCGCACCATCTTGGCTGTATATCATTGACGGATGTAATGTGGTGGAATAGTCTGCGCACATGCTAACGATTTAGGTAGGAAGGGTGCCGGTTTTTCGGCACCTTTCCATTTGTATATGGAGGCTGAACACCGGTATACATAAGAGAATCTAAAGGAGGGTGAAGAATTGGGTGAGACGATAGAATATGCTGTAAAAATGCATGGCGTTACAAAGACATTCGGAAAAGTGATCGCCAATAAGGATGTAAATCTGGAGCTAAAAAAAGGAGAGATCCTGGCGCTCCTAGGAGAAAATGGAAGCGGCAAGACGACTTTGATGAATATGCTTTCAGGAATTTACTTCCCTGACCATGGAGAGATCCATGTAAATGGAAAGGCAGTTATGATCCGTTCGCCCAGAGATGCATTTTCTCTTGGAATTGGAATGATCCATCAGCACTTTAAACTGGTAGATGTCCTGACAGCGGCAGAGAATATTGTCCTGGGACTGGAAGGAAAAGCCGTGGTAAACAGGAAAGAAGTGAATCAAAAAGTAGCGCAGCTTGCGGATCGTTACGGATTTGAAATGGAACCGGCGAAAAAAGTCTACAATATGTCTGTGTCTGAGAAACAAACAGTAGAAATACTAAAAGTCCTGTACAGAGGGGCAGATATCCTTATCTTAGACGAGCCCACGGCTGTTTTGACGCCGCAGGAGACGGATAAGCTGTTTGCAGTGCTGAAAAATATGAAAGAAGATGGAAAATCTATCATCATTATAACGCATAAGCTGCAGGAAGTGCTGGCAATCTCGGATCGTGTCGCTATCTTGCGAAAAGGAGAATATATCGGAGTGGTGGATACGGCAGAGACGGATCAGGCACAGCTTACAGAAATGATGGTGGGGCGTCCGATCAGTCTGGAGATTGAGCGGGCACGGACAGAACGAGGACCGGAGCGGCTCCAGGTGATCGATCTGACTTGTCTGAACGGAGATGGCGTAAAAGCGCTGGATAATGTCTCTTTTAATGCATATGGAGGAGAAATCCTGGGAGTGGCAGGTATTGCGGGAAGCGGACAGAAAGAACTATGTGAGGTGATCGCAGGACTGTATCCTTCAATAGGTGGTTCCGTTCTCTACAACGGCAGCAATGATGACGGAGAAGTTAAAGAGAGGATACTCGGGCTGAAACCGGATGAGATCGTGAAAAAAGGGATTTCTATGGCGTTTGTGCCGGAGGACAGGCTGGGAATGGGTCTGGTCGCCAACATGGATATGACGGATAATTGTCTGCTGCGTAGTTATAAGAGTAAAAAAGGGATGTTCGTAGACCGAAAAGCACCGCGTGAGCTGGCAAAGAAACTGATCGGAGATCTGGAGATCGTTACGCCGGGGGTGGAAACTCCTGTGGGACGACTGTCAGGGGGAAATGTGCAGAAGGTGCTCCTGGGAAGAGAAATTGCATGTAATCCATCCGTGCTGATCGTGGCATATCCTGTGCGGGGACTGGATATCAACTCCTCCTATCGTATTTACGATCTGTTGAATGAACAAAAGAAAAAGGGTGTGGCAGTCATCTTTATAGGCGAAGATCTGGATGTACTGATGCAGCTTTCTGACCGGATCATGGTCATGTGCGGCGGAAAAGTCAGTGGGATCGTCGATCCTCGTGAAGTTACGAAAGAAGAGATAGGGCTTATGATGATACATACAGAAACAGCAAAAGAAAAGGAGGTGGGCGCATGAGTGCAGGCACAGGACAAAGAAAAGAACCTCTTATCCGTATGGTGAAAAGAGATACACTGTCCCAGCAGAAGACCTGGGGGATTCGTGGAATTGCTTTTATTCTTTCCCTTGTGACAGGAGGACTTTTGATATTGGCTCTGGGACACAACCCGTTTTCCGTTTATGCTTCCATGGTAAAAGGAGCATGGGGTTCCCGTACTGTCATACATGAGACGATCAAGATTGCGGTACCACTTTTGATCACAGCTATTGGAATTTCTTTTGCTTTTAAGATGAAGTTCTGGAATATCGGAGGAGAAGGACAGATATTGGTAGGAGCGGTGGCTGCAGGGGCGTTTGGATTGTTTACGGCCCATATCTTTCCGAAACTGCCTTTAGTGCTTCTTATGATGCTGGCGGCGATCGCGGCAGGAGGTATTTACGGCTTGCTTCCGGCTGTCTGTAAGGCGAAATGGGGGACAAATGAGACACTCTTTACCTTGATGCTGAACTACATAGCACTTGCTTTTGTTAAATACCTGATGAATGGCTCATGGAAAGCAGAAGGGAGTAGTTATCCGAAGATCGGTATGCTCGTTCCGGGGGCAAGGCTGACAAAAGTATTCGGGGTCCATTGGGGTTGGATCCTTGCCTTACTCCTGGTTGCTGCGGCATATGTTTATTTCAATAAGACAAAACAGGGATATGAGATCGCTGTTGTCGGAGAAAGTAATAATACAGCACGGTATGCAGGGATTAATGTAAGCAAAGTATTTATCCGCACGATGTTTCTTTCCGGTGCGCTGTGTGGTCTGGTGGGTATGCTGCAGTTTGCAGGCGCCGATTATACGATCACTGAGAGTACTGCCGGAGGCGTAGGGTTTACTGCCATTACAGTTGCCTGGCTGGCAAAAATGAATCCATTTGGTATGCTTGTCGTATCTGTATTCATTGCAATGCTTGAAAGAGGAGCGAATACCATACAGACGAACTTCAAAATTCCGGCGTCAGCGTCTGACCTGCTGATCGGTATTATTTTGTTTTTCATGCTGGGATGTGAGTTTTTCATTTCTTATAGATTGATCCGCAGAGGAAAGGAGGAAACACATGCTTAGTACATTGAATAGTTTATTTATCGCTGCGGTGCTTGCAGGTACTCCACTTCTTTTAGGCGCTTTGGGAGAGATACTGACAGAAAAGGCAGGGAATTTGAATCTTGGCGTAGAAGGCATGATGTTCATGGGAGCAATCACCGGACTTGCCGGTTCCTATTACTACGAACAGGGTGTGGCGAAAGCAGGGGGAGATCCAAACGGCGTCCTATCTGCGCTGATCGCGCTGTTTGTTTCTTTTCTTGCAGGGGCGCTTGGAGCGTCTGTTTATGCATTCCTTACGATTTCTCTGCGGGCGAATCAGAACGTGACCGGTCTGACGCTTACGATCTTTGGTACGGGATTCGGGAATTTCTTTGGTGAATATATCGGACAGAAAGCCGGCGGCTATGTGGCTGTATCAGAGGTGACGAAGAACGCGTTTTCCAGACTGCATATTCCGGTGTTATCAGATATACCGGTTCTTGGAAAATTATTCTTTCAGTATAACTGGGTCGTATATTTTGCTATAATAGTTGCAATTATCTTGGGATGGCTTTTCAACAAATCTAGGATAGGATTGAATTTAAGAGCAGTGGGAGAAGACCCGGCGACTGCAGATGCGGCAGGGATCTCTATTACAAAATATAAATATATCGCTACGATCGTAGGCGGCGGGATCTGCGGGATCGGCGGTATGTATATGAGCATGGTCACGACATCCGGCGTATGGGTACATGGGTGTGTAAGCGGCTATGGCTGGCTTGCTGTTGCTTTGGTTATCTTTGCGACATGGAGTCCGGCAAGAGGAATTCTTGTTGCTCTCATTTTCGGCGGCCTAACGATCATGCGTATGTACGTGAACATTCCGGGACTGCCTGCGCAGATCTATGATATGCTGCCTTATGTAGCGACGATCGTCGTTTTGATCGTTACAAGCATGAGACAAAGCAAAGAACACGCACAGCCAAAAAGCTGCGGGAATAACTACTTTAGAGAAGAAAGATAAGAGGAATATAAATTTAACTGACAAAAGAAATATGAAGTCAAATGGCAAAAGGGCGCATGAAATGTGTATTTTGCATCGCTCGTCAGGGCTTTGCCGAAATTCCTCGCTCACGCAAAACATACATTTCATGCATGCACTTTCGCCGCTTAAGTTCATGTTTCTGTTTAAAAAATTGACTTCACGCTGCTGCGCATTTCCGCCAGAAGGCAAAAAACACTTCTGTTTGGAAGTCTGTAGCAACGTGAGGTCGTCTTTTTTTCTGAAATTTAATTGAGGAATCTGCCTTCTGATAGTAGAGTGAAACTTCTGATTGGAAGAGACAGCGAAGAAACACTATGTCAGATAAGCAGGGCATTGACAGGAGCGTTCCGAATACAGTTCGCCTGGTTCTTAGCGCAGTACATCTGCGTGTTCCAATGGACACGTCGATGTTCTGTGCTTAGAACCACTCGAACGGATGAGGTAAAGCGGGTCCTGTCCTGTGTTCTGACATAGTGTTTCTTTGCGTACCTTCTATATAAATTTTACCTTTTCTCTATAAGGCAGTTCGTCAATTAAATTTATATTTATTTTATTGTAGTTTATCTTCTGTTGTGTTAAGGTAAAACTATCTTTTTAGATGCGCATCTATAAGAAAGAGTCTTGTGTTTTTCCAAAAGCACAGTCTGATGATCTGCTCTGTACAGATCATTCTGTTTTATCCGGTTGCCGGATCGTCGATATATCCGGATCTTTATCCGGGATATTCACAAACATTTACCCAAAGAAACAAAATCACATATTTGTGCCGGGAAAATTTTATGTCACAGGCAATTTAGGGAAAAGTGTTGTAAACCGGCAGGCTTTTCCCTATAATGAAAGGAGAAAAGTACAGATGAAACTAAAACAAAAGCCATTGAAGGATTTGAACCTGCTGGATCGTTTTTTATTCGCGCAGGCGGCGGACGACCCGGATACCATGCGGGATATACTGGAGATCATCTTAGGGAGAGAGGTTGTATTAAAACTGCTGCCCCAGACGGAAAAGGAACAGCGCTCCCATCCTTTAAACCGCTATGTGCGGCTGGATGTATGGGCCATGGATGAAGAGGACACGGTATATAATACAGAAGTCCAAAAAGAGAACACGGGAAATCTTCCGAAACGGAGCCGCTTCTATCAGGCGCTGATCGACTCGAATCTGTTGGCTCCGGGGGAGGTGGGCTTTCAGAAGTTAAATCCCGTGTATATCATCCTGATCTGTCCCTTTGACCTGTTCGGATACGGATTGTACCGCTATACCTTCCGTATGCAGTGCGAGGAAGTACCGGAACTTTCGTTAAAAGACGACGCTGTTCGTATCTTCCTCAATACCCATGGAACGAATACCGAAGGGGTGTCGGAAGAACTGGTGGAACTCCTCAAATATATGGAGCACACCACAGAAGAAGTGAGCAGAACCTGCGCCAGCGAGCGAATCCATAATATCCAGAAGCGCATCCGGGCAATCAAATCCAGTGAAAAGATCGGAGTGAAGTATATGCAGGCATGGGAAGAAAAGATCATGGAACAGAATAAGGCACGCGAGGAAGGAATACGCGAAGGCCATGCTTCCGGATTGAAAGAGGGGATGGCGCGGGGAGAACTGAAAACACTTCAGGAATTAATAGAAAAGAAAGGCCAAAAAGGATATTCCGTTGAAGAGATAGCAGAGATGTTGGAAACAGATATAGAAACTGTACAGAAATTACAGAAAAATAAAATATAAATTTAATTGACGAACTGCCTTATAGAGAAAAGGTAAAATTTATATAGAAGGTACGCAAAGAAACACTATGTCAGAACACAGGACAGGACCCGCTTTACCTCATCCGTTCGAGTGATTCTAAGCACAGAACATCGACGTGTCCATTGGAACACGCAGATGTACTGCGCTAAGAACCAGGCGAACTGTATTCGGAACGCTCCTGTCAATGCCCTGCTTATCTGACATAGTGTTTCTTCGCTGTCTCTTCCAATCAGAAGTTTCACTCTACTATCAGAAGGCAGATTCCTCAATTAAATTTCAGAAAAAAAGACGACCTCACGTTGCTACAGACTTCCAAACAGAAGTGTTTTTTGCCTTCTGGCGGAAATGCGCAGCAGCGTGAAGTCAATTTTTTTAAACAGAAACATGAACTTAAGCGGCGAAAGTGCATGCATGAAATGTATGTTTTGCGTGAGCGAGGAATTTCGGCAAAGCCCTGACGAGCGATGCAAAATACACATTTCATGCGCCCTTTTGCCATTTGACTTCATATTTCTTTTGTCAATTAAATTTATATATAATCATGCAACAAAACCATTTATATTTTACTCTAATATACAGAAAGGAAGGAGGCGGCGCATGAAGAAGGAGGACGAGAAGCGGGAATTAGCATTGATACGGAAGGCTAAAAGAGGCGATGTGAAGGCATTTTCAGTACTATATGCACAGATTTATACGGAATTATATAAATTCGCCTTGTATACACTGAGACATCCGCAGGATGCGGAAGATGCAGTGAGCGAGGCGATCACGGCGGCGTATGAAAATATAACGAAATTAAAGTCTGAAACAGCATTTCGAAGCTGGATATTTACGATACTGGCCAATCAGTGCAGAAAAAAATTCCGTGGACGGGAAAAAGGAGATGAACTGACCGAAGAGCTGGCACAGCCGGAGGCGGATCATGCACAAAGTCTGGATGTACGGGCGGCATTCGGTACATTGAGCGAAGAGGAAAGGATGATCGTGTCGTTTTCTGTCTTTGGCGGATATAAAAGCGGGGAGATCGGTGAGATGCTGCAGCTTGGGGCGGCGACAGTGCGCTCAAAAAAGAACCGCGCATTAGAAAAAATGAGATGTGTGTTGGAGTAGAAAGGGGAGCGGAAATGGGATTGGATGAAAAAATGGATGAAAACAAGGACGCCCGAACAGAAGAACAGCGTATGACGGAGAAGATCACAGAAGATGCCAATAAGATAGAGATCCCAGAATCTTTGCAGCCGGATGCGGTGGAGAAGATGTTGGAACAAAACAAGATAGGAAAGCAGCGCAGAAAGAAGAGACAACTAAGGATATTATATACAGCGGCAGCAGCCTGCATCTGTTTTGTGGCTGGGATAACTGCCGTACAGAGCGGCTGGCTGATAGAGGCGCCGGGAAAAGAAAGTAAGACAGACAGAGGAAATCTACAGGCAGAATCTTCAGAAAAGAGCGTGCCGAATAAAATCGCATCTGCAAACGGATATGATGACATTTATGATTATCTGAAGGCGGAGGTAAAAGCGCAGGAAGCACAGGCAAAACAGTATGCAAAAGATCTGGCAAAAAATATGGATGAAAGCGCGGCGGCAGAGAGTGCGGCAGACGCAGGACCACAGTCGTATGGCACAGGGGAGACAGAATCTGTTTCCAACGGATATGCAGACACAAATGTACGAGAGACGGGAGTGGGAGAAGGAGATGTCGTAAAGACAGACGGGAAGAACCTTTATATACAGAACGGACAGAATATACAGATTGTGAGTATCGCAGGCAAAGAGATGGAACAACTTGCTTCCATACAGCTGGAAGAGGAAAAGCAGATCTATGAATTGTATATAGAGGGCGACTCTCTGTTGGTGGCATATACAGAAACTGTATATGAAGAAGCGGCGGAAGAAGCCTCAGCCAGCGACACAGGGGAAGTCAGCAAGGATGTGGCATATCTTGGAGAGGTGTATAACTATACAGGAATCGCAGTCTACAATGTCGCTGAACCATCCAGGCCGGAGCTTGTAGATACTTTTACACAGAGCGGCGTATTCTATACTATGCGGGTGAAAGGCGGTTACGTGTATCTGCTGAGTCATTTTTATGCGGACCTGCCGGAAGACAGAAATGCGATAGAAAGTTATATTCCTGAAGTACAGGGAAAGAGTCTGGAAAGCAGCAGGATCTTTCTTCCACAATATCAACGAGGAAGCCAGTATACAGTGATCTCCTCCTTTGCCATTGCAGAGCCTTCAAAGAAGACAGACAGCGCAGCGGTATTTGGCAATGCAGGACTGTACTATGTGAGCGGCGAGAATATCTATATATGTGAAGACGATTACAGCGGCGAGGAAACGGAAGTGGCCCAGACTTGTATCCGTAAGATCGGATATAAAGACGGTGTGCTGGAAGCAAAAGGACAGACAAAGATAGACGGTATACTGCACGACTCTTTTAGCATTGATGAATATAAAGGGAACTTACGACTGGTAACGACGGTAAGCCAGGCAGGTAACCAGGCAGTTCCGCTGTTAAAGAGCGGCGTGGCAGAGGAGCCGGGAACGGAGATAGAAGACAGCAATTCCCTCTACGTGCTTAATGCGGATCTGGAGATAACAGGAGAGATCCATGATCTGGCAGAGGGTGAACAGATTTATTCCGCGAGATTTATAGGAGACGCAGGGTATTTTGTAACATACCGACAGACAGATCCTCTCTTTTCGGTAGATCTGTCAGACGCGGCAGAACCCAAGATCATCGGAGCGCTGAAGATACCGGGTTTTTCAGAATATCTGCATCCTTTTGGAGAAGGGAAGCTTTTAGGGATCGGCATGGACGTAGATGAGACAGGAACAGTGACAAATGGCGTAAAGGTTTCTATGTTTGATATTTCAGATCCTTCAGATGTAAAAGAAGCACAGAAATATATTCTGGAAGATACGTATTCTACAGACATAGCCTACGATTACAGAGCGGCGCTCATAAGTGAAGAGAGGAATTTGATCGGCTTTACCGCTTATGGGCAGACACAGATTTATTATGTCCTTTCGTATAACGATGAAAGTGGATTTACTGTGCGTTTTTCAAGGGAAATGATGAGTTACGCAGAAGTCAGGGGACTTTATGCCGGAGAGGTTTTTTATCTGGTGGCGGGAAACACAGTAGAATCGTACACAATGGATACATTTGATAAGATAGATGATATTGTGTTATAATTGGAACTGCAATTCGGGGCAGGTTCTCTGGATGGGAACCTGCTTTATTATGTGGAGGAATATCTATGATTTTTGATACACATGCACATTATGATGATGCGCAGTTTGACGATGACAGAGAGCATATTTTAGCTTCCATGGAGGCGGCAGGTATCGGCGGGATCGTCAATGCGAGTTCGGATACAGCATCCTGGGAGAAGATCGTTTCACTGACAGAGACATATTCTTTTCTCTATGGTGCGATAGGTGTCCATCCGGATGAAGTAGGGCAGTTAAATGAAGATAAATTTTCTTATATGGAAAAACTGCTGCAAAGAGACAAAATGGTCGCCGTCGGAGAAATCGGATTGGACTACTATTGGGATAAGGAGAGCCGTCAGCAGCAGAAATATTGGTTTATCCGTCAGCTTGAGCTTGCCAAAAGACTGCAAAAGCCGGTCATCATACACAGCCGTGAAGCGGCAGCAGATACGATGGAGATCATGAAAGCATATGGAGTGAATCTTGACGCAGTGATCCATTGCTACTCGTATTCCCCGGAAATGGCAAAGGAATATGTAAAAATGGGATACTATATTGGGGTTGGCGGCGTCGTCACTTTTAAAAATGCCAAAAAATTAAAACAAGTCGTACAGGAAATCCCACTTACGTCTATCGTACTCGAGACGGACTGTCCATATCTGGCTCCCGTACCGTATCGGGGTAAGAGAAATTCTTCCCTGTATCTTCCATATATCGCACAGGAGATTGCGGAATTAAAAGGGATCTTTGTGGAGGAAGTCATCGCACAGACTGAGAAAAACGCAAAACAACTGTACCGGTTATAAAAATTGTGGAAACGGCAGCAGGCACAGTGCTTTTGTATAACGTACGTAAAGGGAAGCGTTTGAATATACGGACAACAGAAAGGATCATAAAATATGAAAGAAAACAGAAAAGCTCCTACGCTGGGAGATCCGCAGAACACTATTGCGGTGCTTAAGAAATATAGTTTTGTATTCCAAAAAAAATATGGGCAGAACTTTTTGATAGATCCTCGTGTACTGGAAAAGATCATAGACTGTGCCGGTATCACAGAGGAAGATTTTGTCTTGGAGATCGGTCCGGGGATCGGGACAATGACGCAGTATCTGGCATGCACGGCGAAAAAAGTAGCGGCGATCGAGATAGACAAGGCGCTGATACCTATTTTGCAGGATACACTGTCCGGATATGAAAATGTAACGATTATCAATGATGATGTGCTGAAAGTAGATATTGCGGGGCTTGTGTCGAGAGAAAATGGAGGAAAGCCGATAAAAGTTGTTGCGAATCTTCCGTATTATATAACCACGCCGATCATCATGGGACTGTTTGAGAGTCAGGTGCCGCTGAAAAGTGTTACGGTCATGGTGCAGAAAGAGGTGGCGCAGAGGATGCAGGCCGGACCTGGCACAAAAGATTACGGAGCTCTTTCTTTGGCAGTACAGTATTATGCGAAGCCATATCTGGCGGCAAATGTTCCGCCGAATTGTTTTATGCCTCGTCCCAAGGTGGGCTCTGCGGTCATCCGTTTAGAAAGATACGAAGAGCCGCCTGTAAAGGTGAAAGATGTAGGGCTTTTGTTCCAGATCATCCGTGCTTCTTTTAATCAGAGAAGAAAGACCCTTGTTAATGGGCTGAAGAACTGTGCGCAGTTGTCTTTTGCAAAGGGAGAGGTAGAGCAGGCGCTTGCAAGGCTGCATATAGACTGCAATGTGAGAGGAGAGGCGCTGACGCTGGAACAATTTGCGGCGTTGGCAGATGAATTGGCGGACAGAGAAAATGGGAAAAAGTGAGTATATATTCGGTATAGTTCATAAATATTTAATAGACATTTGATTGTATAAAACGCTGATTTTTAGTATAATAAGCACATATGAAAATTAGAATGAGTAAGGAGGCAGGGCACATGACCAAAGATATTGACAGTATTTTTTTTGATATTACCCCCAAGATTGAAGAACTTGCCCTTAAATGTGAAAAGAACAATGAGATTGACAAAGAGCTATACACAAAATATGAGGTAAAACGTGGTTTGCGTGATCTGAACGGCAAAGGGGTGCTTGCAGGTCTGACGAATATTTCGGATGTATGTGCATCGAAAATCGTAAACGGAGAATCCGTTCCCTGTGAAGGAAATCTCTATTACAGAGGGTATAATATCAAGGATCTGGTAAAGGGATTTTTGGATGCGCAGCATCCCGGTTTTGAGGAGACGGCATATCTTTTGTTATTTGGCGATCTTCCCAATAAGGAGCAGCTGACAGAATTCCAGGAGATGATCGCGCAGAGAAGGACGCTGCCTCCGAATTTTGTGAGGGACGTCATCATGAAAGCGCCGAGCCGTGATATGATGAACAGTATCACAAGAAGTATCCTGCAATTATATTCTTATGACAAAAAAGCAGACGATACAAGCATTCCGAATGTCTTAAGACAGTGCCTTAACTTGATAAGCCAGTTCCCTATGCTTATGGTATATGGATATCATGCATATAATTATAAGAGAGGGGAAGATTTGTATATTTATGCACCTAAACCGGAACTTTCTACAGCAGAGAATATTTTGATGATGTTAAGAGAGAATAGAAGCTATACGAAGCTGGAGGCAAAGATACTGGATATGGCGCTTGTGCTTCATATGGATCATGGCGGCGGTAATAACTCTACGTTTACGACCCATGTGGTGACCTCATCGGGAACGGATACATATTCGACGATCGCTGCGGCAATGGCTTCTTTGAAAGGACCGAAACATGGCGGCGCGAATGTTAAAGTTACACAGATGTTTGAGGATATGAAGGCAACGCTGACGGATTGGTCTGACAAGGAGCAGATACGTCAGTACCTTACAGACCTTCTGGATAAAAAAGTATTTGACCATAAGGGACTTATCTATGGAATGGGGCATGCTGTCTATTCCATATCGGATCCGAGAGCAGATATCTTCAAAAAGTTTGTAAAACAGCTTGCTAAGGAAAAGGGACATGAAGAAGAATATGCGCTGTATGAAACTGTGGAACATATGGCGCCGGAGATCATAGGAGAAAAGCGCAGGATGTATAAAGGTGTAAATGCTAATGTGGACTTTTACAGCGGATTAGTATACCGCATGTTGGATCTGCCGCCGGCGCTTTATACACCGATCTTCGCAACGGCTCGTATTGTTGGTTGGAGTGCGCACAGATTAGAAGAACTGAAAAATGTAGATAAGATCATCCGTCCAGCTTATAAGCCGCTTGCACCGTACCGTGAGTACATAAATTTAGATGACAGGTAGTGAGTAAACATGAAAGATGAGTTTTATTTCCCATCAAAAGATGGAAATACAGAGATCCACACAATAGAATGGAAACCGGAAGGCAGTGTAAAGGCAGTCCTGCAGCTTAGTCACGGCATGGTAGAATACATCGGCCGCTATGATGAGTTCGCCCAGTTTTTGTGTAAAGAGGGTTTTTATGTGGTGGGGAACGATCATCTTGGACATGGAAAATCGATACAGAGTAAATCCGAGTATGGATTTTTCAATGAGAAATATGGAAATGCGTGTGTTCTGGGAGATATGCATACTCTTCGCCGGCGCACGAGCAAAAAATATCCTGATGTACCGTACTATATGTTGGGACACAGTATGGGCTCCAGCCTTCTCAGGCAGTATATCCAGATGTATGGAAATGGATTAAGCGGTGCTATATTGATGGGAGTAGTGGCGGACAGAAACAAATGGCTTTTGAAGAGCGGAAAGCGTTTGTGCCGCATCATGGCGGCATGCAGAGGCTGGCACTACCGGAGCCGTCTGATAGATAATATGGCGATCGGGGCGTACAATAAACGGTTCAAGCAGGCAAAGACGAGAGCGGATTGGATCACAAGTGACGAGAAACGCCTGGAAGCATATGTGTCGGATCCTTTATGTTCGTTTATATTTACAGTAAATGCGTACTATCATATGTTCAGCGGGATGCTGAGCATGCAGAAGAAGGAGAGTATTTTTATGATTCCGAAGACCCTGCCTATCCTGCTCCTGGCAGGAGCAGAAGATCCTGTGGGAAACTGCGGCAAAGGGGTACGGAAAATATACGAAAAATATAAAACAGCCGGGATACAGGATATCACGTTAAGATTATATGCCGGGGACAGACATGAGCTTCTCAATGAGACAGACCGCACCCAAGTATATAAAGATATATGGGAGTGGTTGGAAAATGAAAATATAAAGATTGACAATAGAAAATGAAACATATATAATATTTTTATGAAAAAAACATAAAATATTTACGGAGGAAGAAAATGGCAGTAGCATCATTAGTTTTAGGTATTGTTTCTATTGTGATTGGAGTATTCTTTGGAAGTTTCGGACTGGTCGGCGGCGTGATTGGTATCGTTGGCATCATCTTGGGCGTACAGGGGAAGAAAGATCCGGCGAAAAAAGGCATGGCAACAGCTGGTTTCGTATGTTCCATTATTGGTACCGTACTCTGTCTGCTCATGTATATTGCGTGTGCAGCATGCGTCGGCGGAATCGCGGCTTTAGCATAATATTAACGTAAAGGGAATGAGTGAGAAGAGGAGTGCTTATGCATTCCTCTTTTTCAGCGCATAGGAATGGTGGAAGATGGGATTTCGGATAGGAAAGTTTATAATACCATATTATGGTCTTTGTATCGGGGCAGGCGTGATCGTGGCGGCTCTTGTCGGATGTATACTGGTACGCCGGTTTCAAAAGAAATATGATGATTTTATAACGCTTGCCGCCTTTGTGGCACTGGGCGGGCTGTTGGGAGCTAAGATTTTGTATCTTATTGTCTCCTGGAAAGATATTGATTTTTCCAGGCTGACAGACAGGGCGTATCTCTCGATGTGGCTGTCGGGCGGTTTTGTGTTTTACGGAGGGCTGATCGGCGGTTTGATCGGCGTATTCTTTTGTTGGAAGATTTTCCATATACAGGTGCTGGAATATGCTTCTATTGGGATTCCCTGTATACCGATCGTGCATGCCTTTGGAAGAATGGGATGCAGCGCTGCGGGCTGCTGCTATGGAAGACCTTATACCGGGATGGGAGCGATCACTTACACAGAGTCGCTGATCGCGCCAAATCATATATCGCTCTTTCCGGTACAGATGACAGAAGCGGTGTGCAATTTGGGGATAGCAGTGATTCTGATCGTATATATATACAGAAATCAAAGAAAGACCAGAAATAGTTTGCTGTTATATCTGATGCTCTATGCGCCGGTACGTTTCGTACTGGAGTATTTTCGCTATGACGACGCGGAGCGGGGGATCGTAAATGGGTTTTCTACTTCCCAGTGGATCAGTATGTTTGTTTTTGGGACGGCACTTTTGTGTTATATCATCAGAAAAAGGAAAAAAAGTACAAAGAATTTATGAGGAGGTTTTTTATGTTTGACGCAAACAGTACATTTTTATTTGTGTTGGCAGGAGCGGTCATCGTTTTTGTTATAGCGCAGTCGGTCTTTTTTCTTGTGCGGGCATACCGCAGAGGAAAAGCACTTAACATGGATATGAAGCAGGTGCGGAAAATGATGCTGTCGACGGCGGTGTTTACTTTTGCCCCGGCGGTATCCATCCTTCTGGGGATCATTACATTGTCGAAGTTTTTAGGTCTGCCGCTTCCCTGGCTCCGTCTGAGTGTGATCGGAGCTATTACGTATGAACTGCCGGCGGCCACGACGACGGCAAATGCCTTAGGGATAGGCGCTCTCTCTACGACGATCACGGATCCAAAAGTGTATACGGCTATTGCCTGGGTCATGACGCTGGGAATCTTTCCTGGTCTTATCTGGGTACCGCTTTTTATCAAAAAGATCCAGGGAGGTCTGGTAAAGCTTAAAAATAAGGACAGCAAGTGGGGAGACATTGTTATGACAGCGTTATTCCTGGGGATGATCTCGGCATTTCTGGGAATGGTATTCGCAGATATACGCGAAGGGTTAAAAGGCTGGATACCGATCTTTGTTCTCTTGTTTTCTGCATTTTTAATGGGAATCTGTGGGATCCTCGTGAAGAAGTGTCACATGAAGTGGCTGGAGAACTATGCTTTGCCGATCAGTATGCTGGGTGCTATGGTTTTTGCGGTATGTATTACGCCGCTGATAGGAGGTTGATATGATGGGGAAAAAAGGAAAGACCTATGATGATATGACACATATGTACGGACGCATATGGATATTGTTAGCACTGGGTATGATCTTTGCCTATCCGACAGTGACTTGTATTTATTATGATGCATGGCCGGGAATCATGCCGGTATTAAAAGGGCTTTTGGGTGTGGCTCCCATCTTTTGGACAGTGGGGCTGATCGAAGTCATAACCTTTGTGCCTATGCTGGGAACCGCAGGCTCCTATCTAGCCTTTGTAACAGGCAACCTTACGAATTTGAAAGTACCGGCAGCGCTGACAGCGATGGAAAACGCGAAAGTTAAGCCGGGTACAGAGGAAGGAGAGGTGATTTCTACGATCGCCGTGGCGACTTCTTCTATCGTGACGACAGTGATCATAGCCGCAGGAGTAGCCTTGCTCGTGCCTTTGACACCAATCTTGAATTCTCCGGTATTAAAACCGGCATTTGACAATATACTTCCGGCGTTATTCGGAGGTCTTGCTGTTGTCTACGTGAGCAAGAATTGGAAAATCTCCATTGCCCCGCTTCTATTTATGATCGTGTTATTCCTTCTGGTCCCGTCACTTTCCAGTTCGGTAGGGGTGCTGGTTCCAGTTGGAGCGTTGATCGCGATCGGTGCGGCGAGAATTTTGTATAAGAAGGGAAAACTGTAAAAGTTCGTAGAAATGATCTTTATAGGAGGAGAGGATTATATGATCATAGTATGGATAGTACTGGCTGTTATCGTGTTATTTTTGGGCATAGTATTGCTGCGCGCGGCAATGTTTGTGCCAAAGGGGGAAGTGAAGGCTTCCGGCAGTCCGGTTACATTGGATGAAAAGAAAATCGTAGATGACATGGTGGAAATGATACGTTGTAAGACAGTTTCTTACAATGAGGAGAGTCTGATAGATCAAGACGAATTTGTAAAATTTCAGAATCTGCTCCCTCGTTTATATCCAAGTGTACACGATGTATGTACACGGGAGTTCGTAGGGGAGAACGGCATGCTGTATCACTGGAAGGGAAAAACAGAAAAGGAGCCAGTTGTTTTAATGTCCCACTATGATGTGGTGCCTGCAGAAGAGTCGCTATGGGAAAAGCCTGCGTTTGAAGGGATCGTGGAAGACGGCGTGATCTGGGGGCGAGGAACACTGGATACAAAGGGAACTTTCTGTGGGATCATGGAAGCGGCAGAAAAACTGATTACAGAAGGGTTTGTGCCGGAACATGATATCTATTTTGCTTTTTCAGGACAGGAAGAGATCAACGGCCCCTCCTGTCCGGCGATCGTGGATCTTCTGGAAGAAAGGGGGATCCGTCCGGCATTAGTCGTAGACGAAGGCGGCGCAGTGGTAGAGAATGTATTTCCGGGAGTAGACAGAGAGTGTGCTTTGATCGGGATAGCGGAAAAGGGTCTGACAAATATTGAATTCAAAGCAAAGAGCAATGGAGGACATGCTTCTATGCCTCCGGTACATACGATCGTAGGAGAGCTTGCGCAGGCAGTAACAGATGTAGAAAATCATCCGTTCCCAAGGCAGATCACAAAACCAGTTCGTGAAATGCTGGACACGTTGGGCAGACATTCGAGTTTTGCTTATAAGATCTTATTCGCGAATCTGTGGTGCCTGGAAGGTTTGTTCGACAAAGTGTGCCGTGCTTCCGGCGGAGAATTAAATGCGATGGTGCGGACGACCTGCGCGATGACGAAGATGCAGGGAGGAAAGGCATTTAACGTTATTCCTCCGTCAGCTTCCATAGGCATGAATCTGCGACTTTTGGGAAAGGACACGGTAGAGTCAGCGAGGGAGTATCTGGAAAAGACCATACACAATCCCCATATCGAGGTATCGGTATATGAGGGAAGAAATCCTTCCAGAGAATCTGATACAGAATGTGCGGAGTACAAACGTCTCTGCCAGGCGGTCGCAGATACATGGACAGAGGCGATCGTCTCTCCCTATTTGATGATGGCATGTAGCGATTCCTGGCATTACTGCCGGATTACAGACCGGGTATACAAGTTTTCGGCGATGAAGCTTTCAAAAGAGGAACGTGGAATGATCCATGGGAATAATGAACGGGTGCCGGTCAAGACGCTAGTAAAAACGGTAGAATTTTTTGTGCGGCTGATGAAAATGTGTTAGGAAAGTGAAAGATACATGAAAGTAAATTTAACAGAAGGTTCCGTGGCGAAAAAAATGCTGCTCTTTTCCCTGCCTTTAATGGCAGGGAATCTTTTACAGCAGTGCTATAATATTGCGGATACATTGATCGTCGGACGCTTCATAGGTGCAAATGCACTGGCGGCAGTAGGCTCTGCGTATACTCTCATGACATTTCTTACCTCGATCATTCTGGGATTATGTATGGGGAGCGGCGCGCTGTTTTCTATACGTTATGGGGAACGGGATGAGGAGACCCTGAAGAAAAGTATAGCAGTCTCCTTTCTTTTGATCGGAAGCCTGACGATCATACTAAATATTGCAGTCTTTTTGGGAATCGACGGAATACTTTGGTTTTTGCGGGTTCCGGAAGCTGTATATAAGATGATGAGAGATTATCTGATGATCATTTTTGCCGGGATCGGCGCCACCTTTTTATATAATTATTTTGCCTGTCTTTTGCGGGCAGCAGGGGAATCGTTTATCCCTCTTGTATTTCTTGCCGTCTGTGCTCTCTTGAATGTGATCCTGGATTTTGGGTTTGTGCTCGGTCTCCATGCAGGGGTGGGCGGCGCGGCATTTGCGACAGTGCTGTCTCAGCTTGTATCAGGGATTGGCATCACATTGTATACATGGTTTAGACGGAAAGAATTTCGGATAAAGAGAAAACATTTACAGATAAAGAAAAAACTAATCATAGAAATTTTTCAGTTTTCTTTTTTGACATCCGTACAGCAATCGGTGATGAATCTGGGAATTTTGATGGTACAGGGACTGGTGAACAGTTTCGGACCGGGGGTGATGGCAGCCTTTGCGGCGGCGGTGAAGATCGATTCTTTTGCGTACATGCCGGTACAAGATTTCGGCAATGCATTTTCTACCTTTGTGGCGCAAAATTATGGGGCAGGAAAACCGGAGAGGATTCGGGAAGGGTGCAGAAAGGCAGTATATCTTGTATCAGGTTTTTGTATAGTGATCTCGGCGGCAGTTTGGCTGCTGGCAAAACCGCTGTTGTCTCTTTTTATTGAGGCGGACAGGACAAAGATCCTGGCGGTGGGAGTGCAGTATCTGCATATAGAAGGAGCTTTTTATATTGGGATAGGATATTTGTTCTTATTCTATGGATATTACAGAGCTGTGAGAAGACCGGGAATGTCGGTCGTACTGACTGTCATATCACTTGGTACACGGGTGGCGCTTGCCTATCTCTTGTCGTCTACGGCTTTAGGAGTGACCGGTATCTGGTGGTCTGTTCCGATCGGATGGGCACTGGCAGATATGGCAGGATGGCTGTATTATATAAAACTAAGAAAGACTTCTGCGCTGCAGAAGTCTCCGCCTGCGCAGAGTTGATACAGCAAAAAAACTGTGGAAAAGTGGAGGTTAATCCACTTTCCACAGTCCGAGAGCAGGCGTTTTCACAAAATAAATCTCTTCGCCGTCTTTTAGTGTGTTCCATCCCTCTTTCAGCGTATGAGGGTTATAGGTTTTAATAGCCTGTTCGTATTCCATCCAGTCATATCCGACATTGTTGATTTCTTCTTTACTCAAATTGTCAGATCTTGTGCAGTATGTAACATGAAAACGGCCATCAGCAGAACCTTGGATCAGATGAGCCGCTGCCATGATACGATCCTGAAATATCCCTTTGTTAAACAGATCCAGTACATAGTCCCGTCCTTTATATCCAAAGGTGCGGATCATCTCATCCATCTCTTTGTTTTCCCCGAACGCTTTTACGCCCGGTGCCAGTACAATGAGTTCTCCGCCGTCGGCCACTGCCATCCGGGTACGGTAGATGCCTTTATTTCCCACCCAGGTTGTTTTTAACTCATACGGATCCAGATAGGTGACGACCTTTTTCGCCGGTCGTCCGATATGGGTGATGTTTAACTTATCTGCCAGCGCACAGGCATGTTCAAAAGGCTTACGGGAAGAACCGATGTACAGACCTTTTAAAGATACTTGTTCCTGCGGATCCAAAGTAGTGACTGTCTGGATATAGACGAGCGGAAGCTCTGTCAGAAAATGTTCCTGGGCATAGTCAAATACTTTCCTTGCAGGAGAGTCGGCAACACCCAATGCCTGTTCCATTCCGCAGATGGCACTGAGCATGTGGGATTTGTTGATCATCTGGCGTCCGCCGATCCCGACGAAAATATTTTTACTGTAATTTGCCATTCCTACTACTTCATGCGGAACGACCTGTCCTACGGACAGGATCAGATCATAGCCGCCATGGATCAGTTTTTCATTTACTTCCACTTCAATATCTGTAGAGTAAAGCCCTCCGGAGATTTCCTCCACCACAGATTTAGGTACTGTACCGATGGAAATCGTATCCGTCTGCCAGTGATGGACGAGAAAAGCAGAATCCGGGATGACCCCGTGAAACATCTTTTCCTTCTCCTGGGCATCCATTTCCATATGTGTGCCCAGCGCAGGCATGACGTGTACCTGCGCCTGTGGGGACAATTTTTTATATAGAATCTGGGTGATCTCACCCGCATATGAGTAACAGCGGGTGAAGTCCGGGGGAATGATGAGTACTTTTCGGACATCCGGATACTGCGCCAGAAGTTGTTCCACAGACTGCATTGTTTTTGCAGGTGAAATGCCGTTTTCATTTGTAACGTAGATTTCTTTCATGTGTTCTTCACTCCCTTGGTCTTATACAGCTTAGTCTTCGAATTTTAATACGATCTTTAAGACATCCTGCGGATGTTCTTTGATCATAGTTAAGGCATCCATGATATCTTTATAATTATATGCCTTTGTCATCAATTCTTCTGGATGGAGACTGCCGTCTTCGAATCCTTCGATGACCTCATCAAAACAGTGATTGTTCAGACGAGAACCTACAATAGTCAGTTCTTTTTTTGTGATCTCCGCCATACAGATATTCGACGGCTTATCTTTCAGACCGATACATACGACACGTCCGGCTGGGCATGCTAACTGTACAGACTGCTCAAAAGAAGACGGGATACATACTGTATCGACTACCACAGGAATTCCTTCACCGTCAGTAAATCGATCTAAGCGTTCTTCTAAGTTTTCTTCAGAAACAAGGACGGTTTCATCAGCGCCCATTGCCTTTGCTTTTTCCAGACGTTCTTTGACAAGATCTGTCATGATGACCTGTGCGCCGTTGCGTTTTGCAACCTGCATAGCGCAGATACCGATCGGACCGGATCCCATGATCAGGACTTTGTCGCCTTCTTTGATCTGTCCTCGATTATTGATCTCCACACCGATCGTAAAGGGCTCTACCAGGCCGAGCAGAGATTCATCAAACTTTTTGTGGAAAAGATGTATGTTCTGGGCCGGAGCTTTGACATACTCAGCAAATCCTCCGTCTCTGTGCACACCCATGACCTCCAGGTCCCGGCATACGTTGTGTCTGCCGATACGGCAGGCATAGCAGTGTCCGCAGCTGATGACAGGATCCACGGCAACCTGATCGCCTGGTTTGATATTTTCGACAGCAGAGCCCACAGACTCCACGATCCCGCCGAATTCATGGCCGATCAGACGTGGATATGTAGCCAGAGAGTTGGTCCCATTCCATATGCCAATATCAGAACCGCAGATACCTCCTGAAGTAACGCGCACAATGACATCATCTGGATTTTCAATTTCTGGTTTCGGTACATCTACGATCTCTACTTTAAATGGTTCAATAACTTTAATGGCTTTCATGGCATTTCCTCCTGTTAAATACAACAAATATATTTCATTAAACACAATATAACATACGACGTCATACGTGTCAATTGCAAAACAAAGAATCCTGTGGTAGAATATCCATAAAAGACAGTTGTCAAAAGTGATGTGCATATGGCCGTTTGACGGACTGGACATGGAAATAAAATAGAGCGGGAGAAGAAATATGGGTCTGGAAACAATACAGGGAAATGACAAATCTTTGCCGGAACTGGTAGCGGGACAGATTACCAGTCTGATCGCGGATAATGAATATAAAAAAGGAGAAAAGCTGCCCAATGAATTTCAGCTTGCACAATCTCTGAACGTAGGGAGAGGAACGATCCGGGAGGCAATTAAAATCCTGGTGTCAAAAAATATCGTAGAAATCCGCCGTGGACTGGGGACCTTTGTTGCTGAAAAGCCGGGACTTGTCTCGGATCCTCTTGGATTGGAATTTATGAAAAATAAGAAGAAACTGACAAAAGATCTTCTGGAAGTGCGTATCATGATAGAACCGGAGATCTCGGCGTTGGCTGCAAAAAGGGCAACAGAAGAGGATATAGAAAAGATCCTGGCTGCATGTCGGGCGGTAGAAGTAAAGATATGCAGCGGAGAATCTTTTGAGGAGGAAGATATAGCTTTCCATAGGCTGATCGCCAAAAGCAGCAAGAATCAGGTTGTGCTGAATGTTCTGCCGGTGATCCATTCTGCGATAAAAGAATTGGTAGAAGCCACCAACGCAAAACTGACGGAGCAAACGGTCTTGACTCACAGGATGGTAGCAGAGGCTATCGCGCAGAGAGATCCGCAGAAGGCAAAAGAAGCTATGCTGGAGCATATGCTGTATAATAAAGAGTATCTGGTGAAACATTGAATGTAGACCACAGGTTTTCTAATATGAAAAAGAAAACCTGCGGTTTTTAAGTGGGAGAGGAAGAACTTATGAAAGCTTTATCTTATAGAAATAGTAAAATAGTAACGGAAATCCGTTTATATAGTGCGAAATAGATAGAAGTGTATAACAAAATAGACAGATAAGAAAAAACGGGCTGGGAAAAGTGATAAAAAAATCAAAAAAACAATGGAGCATTATTGACAAAATATACAAATAGTGCTATTGTACACAATAAGTAATACATAAATGCATGCAAAGATGTATTATACAATGTCAGTAAAGAGAAAAGGAGAACGTTATGAAAAAGAAAATCGTGTCATTGTTTTTAGTTGGTGCTATGGTAGCAGCAACAGCCGTAGGATGTGGAAGTGTAAAGACAGATAATGAGGCAGGCGGAAGTTCCGATAAAGCTGAAAAGGCAGCAGGAAAAGATGCTTATGCTGATGATATCAAAATTGCATTTTTGCCAAACGTAATCGGTGATTCTTGTGCAGCTGCATGGGCAGAAGGTATGGAATCTTATCTGAACAACTTCTCAAATGTAACATTTGACGTATATGATGGAGAGGCATCTGTTGATACAGAAGTACAGATCATGGATGAATTGATCAATCAGAAGTATGATGCAATCATTCTGCAGGCAACGGATGCGGCAGGACTTGCTTCTTCTGTAGACAAAGCAGAAGCTGCCGGTATTCCGGTTATTACATGTAATTTAGATGCAGATACTACCCATGCAGGCTTGGTAGCAGGAGTTGACGTTGAAGCAGGTGAAAAGATTGCAGAAGCAATTGGCGAGAGTCTTGGCGGAGAAGGAAAAGTTGTCATTATTTCTGCTACACCGGGAGCAACAAAAGGTGAGAATATCGATAAAGGCTTTAAAGCAGTTATGGAAGAAACATATCCGAATATCGAAATTTTGGATGAACAGTCTGGCGAATGGCTGACAGAAAATGCTAACACAGTTATGACAGACTTCCTTACAAAATATTCTGAGATCGATGCAGTTCTCTGCCACAATGACGCTATGGCTGAAGGCGCAGCAGAAGCGGTAAAAGCAGCAGGAAGAGAAATGCAGGTATGGGGTGTTGACGGTGAATCTAAGATGTTAGAGTACATCGAGCAGGGACTTTGTACAGGAACAGTTTATACAAATGCACAGACACAGGGCGTTGCATGTGCGCAGTTTGCTATGTATGCAATAGAAACAGGAAGTCTGGCAAGTACATTGAGCGAAACACCTGTAGTGAAGATGGCACCGGTTGTAGTAACAGCAGACAATGTAGCTGAAATCACAGAGGATATGCGTTGGTAATTCATTAGAGCAAAAGCAGTATAACAGCAGATTAGCAGTCGGCTGTAAGGTAGGAGGAATATACTTATGAGACAGGAAAATATGCGGCGTCTGATATCGGTCGCATCGCTGGTGATCATCATGCTTGTATTTGGACTGACCAGTGATTCGTTTTTCACGGCGGATAATATGCTGAACATTTTAAGAGAATGTGCGGTTACCGGTATTATCGCCATCGGCGTGACATTTGTTATCATTACAGCGGGGATCGATTTATCGACCGGCGCAGCCGTAGGCTTTGCAGGTATGCTTTGTGCTAATCTGCTGTATAATTATCAGTTGTCGGCAGGACTGATAATGGTAATTTCCATTTTAACAGGACTTGCATGTGGTGTGTTAAATGGTTTTATTGTAACGAAATTAAGAGTACCAGAATTTATTGCAACTTTATCTACACAGTATCTGTTCCGCTCGATGGTGTTTGTTTTTGCGATCCGGGAAGCCGGAGTCATCAGTAATAAGAAGATCGAAGACCCGGGCATCCTGATCATGGGAGGAAGCATCAACGGAATTTATCTTGTGACAATAGCCTTTGTGCTTTTGGCAGTGATCGGACAGATTGTTTTAAAGAAGACAAAATTCGGTACATATGTGTATGCTACAGGCGCCAACAGAAAATCAGCTGAATTATCCGGTATCAATACGGATAAGGTCCGCTGGATGGTATTTATCCTTACCGGTTTTCTGTGTGGTGTAGCAGCAATCTTCCAGATCGGAAGAGTAGGAAGTGTGACGACAGACTTAGGAACGGGTTTGGAATTTGATATCATTGCAGCAGTAGTTATCGGCGGATGCGCATTTGCGGGAGGCCGAGGAGATGTGTTCGGTTCTGCGGTAGGCGCTATTTTCATGGCAGTATTGCAGAATGGTATATTGAAGTATAACCTTCCGACAGCTGCCCAGCTGGTAGTAAAGGGAGTTGTTATCGTTATTATGATTATCTTTGATGCGGTATATAATGATATCATGCAGAAACGTATCCAGAGGAAAGCCAGAGAAGACGATACAGAATCAGCAAAAATGGCAGGAGGTGAAGCGTAATGTCAGCATTATTAGAAATGAAAGATATTGAGAAAAGCTTCAATGGATCTCCTGTATTGAAGAAAGTGGATTTTTCCGTGGAAGCAGGTGAAGTACATGCGCTCATGGGAGAAAATGGAGCCGGTAAATCTACTTTGATCAAGATCCTGACAGGGATATATCCAAAGGACGGAGGGCAGATCTACTGGAACGGACAGCCGGTGGAGATCAATAACAGAAACGACGCTTCTAAATTAGGGATCGGCGTTATCTATCAGGAACTGAGTCTGATCCCGACACTGACAGTCATGCAAAATGTTATGCTCGGCAAAGAAGAAAGCAAGGCCGGATTTGTCAGTGCCAGAAAGATGCGAAAAAGAGTTTCTGAATTGATCAATAAATATGGTTTTGGAATCAAACCGGATGCAATCGTAGAGACACTTACGATCGCACAGCGACAGACGATTGAGATACTGAAAGCCTTAAGTGAAGAATCCAAACTGATCATCATGGATGAACCTACGGCTTCTCTGAGTACAAAAGAATCGGACGCTTTGTTCGGGATCATCGAGCAGCTGCGTAAAGACGGAGTAAGCGTCATTTATATCTCACACCGTCTGGAAGAAGTATATCGTCTGTCTGACAGGCTTACTGTTCTGCGGGACGGCGCAAGAGTTGCAACACTTACAAAAGAACAGATCATTCCGGCGGAAGTAGTCCGTCTTATGATCGGAAAAGAATTGAGTGAGGCAACAGCCTCAAATAATCTGACAACGTCAGATAAACCGGTCAGATTGAAAGTAGATAATCTGACGAAAAAAGGAATCTTTAAAAACATCAGTTTTGATATACATGAAGGCGAGATCGTCGGATTTGCCGGACTGGTCGGAGCCGGAAGGACAGAAGTGATGCGCTGTATCTATGGAGCAGATCCGTGCGACAGCGGTACAGTGGAATTTGAAGGCAAACCTTTGGCAAGGAAAATCACAGACAGTATCAAAAACGGTTTCGGCTTTGTGCCTGAGGACAGAAGGAATCAAGGTTTCACACCTCTTTTGTCTATTGAGCGGAATGTAGCCCTGACGAATTATGATACATTGGCAGCCAGTGGCTTTGTAAAGAGCGGAAAAGAAAAAGAACTGGGAAAAGAGATGGTAGATCGATTGAATATCAAGCCGAATAATCCGCTGATCCCAGTGGGGAATCTTTCCGGAGGAAACCAGCAGAAGGCAGTTCTTGCAAAATGGCTGAGCCGTGATCTGAAGCTGCTGATCATTGACGAGCCTACGGCAGGTATCGATATCGGCGCAAAAGAAGAAATCTACAAGATTTTGGAAGAATTGGCTGCACATGGTACATCTGTTATCATGGTATCCTCTGATCTGCAGGAACTTCTGCGGGTATCACAGAGAATCATTGTCATGAGAAAAGGTGAGATATTTACAGAATTCTCAAGCGGCAAGATCACACAGGAAGACATTCTGATGGCAGAGTCAGGAATTCTCACGAAGGAGGCAGGAAAAGATGAATAAGGATAAGGCTAAAAAACTGTTTGGGAAATCCCAGAGATTGTGGATTCTCGTAGCTATCATGCTGGTTCTTACGATCCTTCAGCCGGGTGTGTTCTTGACGGGAGCAAATATGAAAAGTATCCTGTTGTCGATTTCTGTCTACGGAATCATGGTCTGTGGAACGATCTTCCCGATCCTGCTGGGTGGGATCGACTTATCGGTCGGCGCAGTTGCAGCTGCGGCAGGAGCTCTTGCCGTTACGCAGATCGTAAAATATGAGTATTCCACAACTGGGGTTATTATTGGTGTGGCAGGCGGACTGCTTCTTGGATGTGCTGTCGGGCTGGTCCATGGGCTGATCGTTACACAGTTTGGCGTACCGGCATTTTTGATCACGCTGGCATCCCAGAATATTGTATATGGTATAGCCCAGCTTTTGACTGGAAACAATGTTATCCCTTGTATGAAACCGGCATCCTTTGCATTTCTTGGAGGAGGCAGATTGTTAGGGATTCCGTTCTCTGTTTATATTATGGCACTCATGGCAGTCCTGTCATACATTATATTAAATAAGACGGTGTTTGGACGAAATGTGTATGCAGTAGGAGGTAATCCGGAAGCGTGCCGGCTCTCCGGTGTAAGGAGTCGTCTGGTAACGATCGCTGCTTATGTAGCGTCCGGCTTCACGGCAGCTCTTGCCGGAATCGTGTTGGCAAGTATGAACCGTCAGGCAATCGCAAAGGCAGCACAGGGATATGATAACTTCGTACTGACAGCTTTAGTTGTCGGCGGAGCGTCTCTGATGGGTGGTGAAGGTTCTGTCCTGGCAGCTATATGGGGAGCGTTCCTGGTAGGCGTTGTACAAAATGGTCTGCGTCTGATGGGCGTGGCATCTGACTACCATGGCATTTTCAAATGTATTGTTATCATAGCGGCGGTTGCTCTGGATGCACATGTAAGATACAAGAAGAGTGGTCTGCAAAAAGGCGGATTGCTCAAGAAAAAAGCAAAAGCAGCAGAATAAAAAGTGAGGTGGGATTATGAAGATCATAGATGCACACGTGCATGTATTTGAAAATCTGCAGGGGTTCCGAGGAGAAGGCGAGCTGACTGCGATCGGGAACGGCAAAGGCAGATGGGCAAATGGAGATATCATAGAGATGATCCCGGAAGGCCTGGGAGATAAAGGATTTACCTATGAAACATGCCACAGAGTCCTAAAAGAAAACGGAGTAGAAAAGGCTGTGCTCCTGCAGGGAAGCTTCTATGGATTTGCCAATGAGTATGTGGCAGAAGCAATGCGTGCATATCCGGATATGTTTGTAGGAGCAGGTACATTCGACCCTATGGCAAGATATGCGGATCAGATCTATGACAGGCTGACTCAGGAACTTCAGTTTCCGATCATAAAATTTGAGACAAGTACCGGCGGCGGATTCATGTCCTACCATCATACATTTGATATTGCCGAGGTATTTATGCCCACGGCAAAAAAATGCGAAAAAAATGCACAAGTGCTTGTCCTGGATATAGGAAGTCCGGGAATGAGCAGTTTCCAGCCGGAAGGCGTAAGGAAGATCGCATTGGAGTGTTCGGGACTGAAAGTAGTTGTCTGCCATCTGCTGGCGCCTACACTCGCAGATAAGGATACGGACTATCTGAAGGAAAGCATGGAAACACTGGCTCTCCCGAATATCTATTTTGATCTGGCTGCGGTGCCGTTTAATGTACAGCCGGAAACATATCCTTTCCCGACAGGACTTGCGTTTATTAAATCTGCGAAGGATATTGTAGGAGTGGATAAATTGATGTGGGGAACGGACGTGCCATCCGTATTGATCCAGAATTCTTATCAGAAGTTGACAGAGTACATTACAGAGGGTAATATCTTTACAGAGGATGAGCTGGAAAAAGTTTACTATAAAAATGCGTTAGAGGTGTATCCCTTTTGATGAAAGATAAAAAGGTACAGATGAAGTTGATTTTATTCTTGGTATGTGTATTCTGGTTTGGGCAATATGTGTATATTCCCTACCAGACAACATATCTGTCTGAAATCGGTGTTTCTGCTCATATGATCGGAGTGATCGTCGGAGCATACGGACTGGTACAGATATTTTTCCGTATTCCCGTAGGGCTGATGGCTGATATGGGCGGCGGGCATAAGAAGATTATTACGCTGGGTATATGCTGCGTAGGAATAGCATCCTTGATAAGGGTGCTATTTCCAAATGCGGCGGGATTTCTGGCAGCCAATCTGTTTTCGGGTCTGGGGGCTTCTGCATGGATCTCTTATATGGTTTTTTACATGGGGTTTTATGATGAGGAGAGCATCCAGACAGCGACCGGGAAAGTGATCGCGGCAAATAATACCGGGGTATTGATCGGATTTGTGATCAGTTCTATGCTGTATGCGCATGTGGGAATGCGATGGATCTGCATATTCAGCATGGCAGCCGGGATTGTCGGGACGCTTTTAAGTATGGGGATCTATGAAAAGAAAAATACCGGAATCAAGGCGCAGAAAGCAGAATTATTACAGCTGTTTGTCAATCGCAGACTTTTGTTTTTCTCTTGTCTGGCTCTTTTGCAGCAAGGGGTTCAGATGGCTACCTGCATGTCTTTTACAACACAGGCAGTCAAGAAATTGGGAGCGGCAGGTTGGCAGGTAGGTGCGGCTTCTATTATTTATATTGTATTTGCGGTTTCTTTTTCTTATCTGTCCGGGAAAAAACCTTTTATACGGATCGGGCATGCGAAGATGGTACCGATTGGTTTATTTGTACAGGCTCTGTACTGTATACTTGTTCCGAATATGCGCAGTATTTATGGAATTTATTTTTGCCAGATTCTGGCGGCATTTGCGATGGGATTTTTATTTACATCGCTGACGAGTGAAAGCATGAAAGGAATTCCGAGGCAATATTATTCTACTGCCATGGGTATTTTTCAGGCGGTCTATGCCATGGGGATGACCGGTTTTCCGGTGATCGTGGGCAGTATAGAGACGGGCTGGACAGAGCGGGCGGCTTTTTATTTTATGGCAGTGTGCCTGTTGGCAGGTCTGGTTATGTCACTTAGTTTTTACAGAAGGGAGAAGGGATAAATGCATTTTGTGGATAAAGTTAAAATATGCACACCGACGGAAGGACAAGTGGGTATTTTTTGGTTAGGGCAAGCAGGGTTTTTGCTGAAAAATAGTAAAAATGAAATCTTGGCAGTAGATCCCTATCTGTCGGATGCGGTAGAACGGATCTGCGGTTTAAAGCGGCTGATGATGCCTGTGTTAGAGCCGGAGGAATTGAATCCGGATGTGTTGGTGATCAGCCATCATGATGAGGATCATCTGGATATGGACATTATACCGGAGCTGATGCAGAGAAATATAGATACAAAGCTGCTGGCGCCTAAGACGGCGTATGATATGTGCTGTAAGGCGGGGATCGCACAAGATCAGTTAGTGCGATTTGATGAGGGGACACGATACATATGTGGCGGCTTTGAGATAGAGGCCGTGTTTGCAGATCATGGAGATCATGCGCCGGATGCGGTGGGAATGCTCATTCGTACAGAAGGACAGGTGTTTTATTTTTCCGGTGATACTTCCTATCAGTGTGAACGGATGAAATATGCTGCTTTGCAGGATATAGATGTACTGATTGTGCCAATCAATGGTGAATATGGGAATATGAATGCGCTGGAGGCGGTGGAACTGGTGAATCTGGTAAAGCCGAAACTGACGATCCCCAGTCATTTTTGGACATTTATCCGGCATGGAAGCGAACCGTATATGTTTGACAGAGAGATGCGTTTGGAGGCAAAAGACAGTCCGTTCTATTTTATGTGCCAGGGGGAAGGTATACTCTGGAGCAAAGATGCAGGAGTCAAGAAGATGTAACAGCATCTTTTGGCGATCGGCCAAACAGTGCAGAGGCATAGCGAACAGAAAGCAAAAAAGTAAGGCTGTATCATTTGCGGATAATATGGTATGATAATAAGTAAGGCATTTTGTGTGCGGACGAATACGTATCGGATGTGCTCCCGTCCGGACTTGTGTTTTGATGGGATGATGGATGTTGAAGAAATAAAGGAGTATAGGCGGTAAAGAGATGAAGAAAGAGTCCTTGAAGCAGCAGGCATATAATATAATTAAAAATAAGATCATAACGTGCAAGTATCCTCCCAATTTTCTTTTAAATGAAGAAAAGCTGAAAGAGGAGATTGGGGCAAGCAGAACCCCGATCCGGGATGCCCTCAGCAGATTAGAACAGGAAGATCTGGTGAGGATCCTGCCTAAAAAGGGGATCATGGTGTCCTCACTTTCTATCCGTGAAATTAATTCTCTGTATGAAGCGCGCATGCTGATAGAACCTTATGCCATTGCGCATTATGCAATTGATATTGCTAAGGAACGATTCCAATATTATGAGCAGCGGATCAGAGAAATGGGACAGAAGACACGCCAGGGAGAAGAACTGCAGGATGATATATATGATTTTGACGATCAGATGCACCTGGAGATGATCAATGCGACAGAAAATGAGTACTTTAAAGCGTTGTATGAACGGATCAGCTACCAGAACCAACGTCTGCGGATCTTGTCCGGCGTAAAAAGCAAAGAACGTCTTGAAGAGACGCAAAGAGAGCATATTAAAATTATAGAAGCGTGCCTGGAAGAAAGATGGACAGACGCGGCGGAGGCGATGAAGGAGCATCTGGTTTGTTCGAAAAGGGCATCCTTTGCGACCATGATAGAAAGCGGCGATATGCTGCTGTAGATATAGGAGAGAAGGCATTGATTCATGTATGTGGATCAATGCCTTCTCTCCTATATAGGGTGTCTGCGTTGTTTGAAACTATACATATTTGGCATATATAGGGAGATTTTTGGCTTTTTTATATTCAAATATACCTAAAAATCATGGCTGCAGATAGATTTTGCATTCATAAAGTCTATAAAAAAGAAGGATAAAAATATAAAAAATTAATTATTTTCTATAAAGTAATTGCAAAAAAACTTAAAAGGTACTATAATGTATACAACACATAATGCAATAGAGGGTACAATAGGAGGAAACATGAGAGAACGACAATTTGTGGCGGATTTAGTGAGTGACCAAAAGCTGCCGAAAATGTTCAAAGTAAGGCAGAAGTTTTTACGTAACAGTATAGATGTGAAAGAAATTCCGAACATTATTAAAGAGCTTCTTTCGGATGAAAAATTTTCGTCACAGATACGTCCGGGAATGCACATCGCGATCACGGCAGGGAGCAGAGGTGTTGCCAATGTGGATCTGACGACAAAATGTATTGTGGATTTTGTGAAGGAGAAAGGTGCGGAACCTTTTATTGTACCTGCCATGGGAAGCCACGGAGGAGCTACGGCAAAAGGACAGAAAGCGATATTAGAAGGATATGGAATCACAGAAGAAGACATGGGGTGTCCGATTCGTTCCTCTATGGAAGTAAAGAAAATCGGTCTGACAGAAGATGGCAGGGAGGTATTTATTGACAAATATGCGGCCGAGTCAGATGGCATTATCTTGGGATGCAGGATCAAACCGCATACCGCATTCCGGGGACCTTATGAAAGCGGCATTATGAAGATGATGGCAATCGGATTGGGAAAACAGCATGGTGCAGAAGTTTGTCATGAAGCCGGCTTTAAAAATATGGCGAAAAATGTTCCGTTATTTGGAAAAGCAATCATAAAAAATGCGCCCATCTTATTTGCTGTTCCGACTATTGAAAATGCCTATGACGAGACGTGCAAGATTGTTGCAGTAAATGCAGATGAAATTGAAGAAAAAGAGCCGGATCTGTTAAAAGAGGCGGCTGCCAATATGCCTCGAATTCTTGTAGATAGCTGCGATGTGCTCGTAGTGGATCAGATTGGCAAAAACTTTAGCGGGGATGGTATGGATCCTAATATAACCGGGACATTTTGTACTCCGTATGCTACCGGCGGCATACAAGCACAGCGCGTATGTGTTTTGGACTTAAGTCCGGAGACACATGGGAATGGGATTGGATTAGGGTATTCCAGTGCGACTACGAAAAGAGTGTTTGATAAACTAGATTTGGCATCTATGTATCCAAATGCAATTACCTGTACAGTATTAGGCGGAGTCAGGATTCCGATCATCATGGAAAGCGACAGAGAGGCAATACAAGTATGTGTAAGAACCTGCAATGAAATAGATAAGGCATCTCCACGCATTGTAAGGATCCCTAATAGTCTGCATATTGAGCATATCATGCTGTCAGAATCTTATTATGAAGAAGCTGTAAAAAATGAAAATATAGAAATCGAATCACAGCCAGAGTATCTGCCTTTTGATGAGGATGGCAACCTCTGGTAATAAATAAGAAGCATAAAAGGTCAGGAGGAAAACCAAAATGAAAGCAATCAGAATCAACGCACCAGGAGAAGTAGAAATTTGCGAGGTGGAAAAGCCGGTCAGAAAACCGGGAGAGGTTTTGCTGAAATTATTATACGGAGGAATCTGTGGAAGTGATCTGGGCTCTTACAGAGGAACTTTTGCATACTTTGATTACCCGCGTATACCGGGACACGAATTCAGCGCAGAGATCGTTGAAATTGATGACAATGACAGAGGGTTGAAGCCGGGGATGATCGTAACCTGCAATCCATATTTTAACTGTACAACATGCTATAGCTGCAAACGAGGAATCGTCAATGCATGTATGAACAATGAGACAATGGGATGTCAGAGAGACGGCGCTTTTCAGGAATACATCACAATGCCGATCGAACGTGTCTATGATGGAAAAGGTCTTTCCCCAAAAGTATTAGCGGCGATCGAGCCATTCTGTATCAGTTATCACGGCGTGCAGAGAGCAGGTATCAACAAAGGGGATAAGGTACTGGTTGTCGGTTCCGGAACAATAGGTGTGTTGGCAGCAGTTGCAGCCAAAGCATTAGGCGGCGAGGTATATATCAGCGACGTGCAGGCGCCGAAACTGGAATATGTGCAGGAACAGTTTGGTTTTGCCGGGACGATTTTAAATGATTCTCCAGAGCATTTTACTGAGGCGGTTTCTGAGATCACAGGTACATATGAAGTGAATGGAAGCGTACAGCCGAACGGTTTTGACGTATGTATCGAAGCCGTAGGTCTGCCTTCTACTTTCCAGAATACGGTAGACGCGGCGGCATTTGGCGGAAAAGTCGTGCTGATCGGCGTAGGCAAGAAGAATCTGGACTTTAACTTTACACTCTTACAGAAAAAAGAACTGAATGTTTTTGGCAGCAGAAACGCTCTGAAAAAAGACTTTATCGAATTGATCGATCTGGTAAAAGAAGGTAAGGCGGATCTGGAAAAAGTGATCACAAATGTATATCCTTTTGAGGAGGCGGCAAAAGCATTTGCAGATTTTGATAAGAGTGGCGGCGATATGCTGAAAGTTGTGATTGATTTTACAAATATAAAATAAATAAAAAGAGGAGTTGTCAAAATGGAAAAATTAAATTATCAAGTATTGGAAAAATCCGGTTACCAGGGGTATATACAAAAAGAGGCGCCGGAGAAAGTGCTTCAGTTTGGAGAAGGAAACTTTTTAAGAGCATTTGTAGATTATTTCTTTGACTGCGCAAATGAAAAGACAGACTGGAAAGGAAAAGGTGTACTTGTACAGCCTATTCCCCAGGGACTGACAGATCTGATCAATGAGCAGGAAGGATTGTATACTTTATATCTGCGCGGAAGCGAAAAGGGACAGAAGGTAGACCAGAAACGTGTGATCTCCTTTGTAAACAGATGTATCAATCCATATGAAGACTTTGACGCTGTCATCAAAGCGGCATGCAGTGATGAGATGGAGTATATCGTATCGAATACAACAGAGGCAGGGATCGTATATGATCCTGAGAGCACATTTGAGCAGTGTCCTCCGAATAGCTTCCCGGCTAAATTGACGAAGCTCTTGTATGAAAGATTTAAAGCAGGCAAGAAAGGTCTTGTGATCCTGAGCTGTGAGTTGATCGATAATAATGGAAAAGAACTGGAAAAATGCGTGCTGCGTCATATTGATGACTGGAAGCTGGGCGATGCGTTTAAGAAGTGGATCGAGGAAGAAAATATTTTCTGCTCTACGTTAGTTGACCGTATCGTACCGGGCAGAATCAAAGACGCAGAAGAAGTTAAGAAAATGGAAGAAGAAAATGGGTATGCAGACGTACTGACAGATGTCGGAGAATGCTTTGGCGTATGGATCATTGAAGGACCGGCAGAATTAGAAGACCGCCTTCCATTTAAAAAGGCCGGATTAAATGTCCATGTTGTTCCGGATGTAACTCCATACAAGAAAAGAAAAGTACGTATTTTGAATGGCGCGCATACAGGATTTGTGCTGGGCGCTTATCTTGCCGGCCAGGATATCGTAAGAGACTGTATGCATAATGAAACTATCAAAGGCTTCATGAATAAAATGCTGTATGATGAGATCATCCCGACACTGCCGTTAGATAAAAAAGATTTGATGGAATTTGCTTCCGCTGTGGAAGATCGTTTCAACAATCCTTTTGTAGATCATGAATTGATGAGCATATCCTTAAACTCTACTTCTAAGTGGAGAGCAAGAAATATGCCTTCCTTTACAGAATATATCAAAGAGAAAAAGAGCCTTCCGGTATGCCTGACTATGAGTCTGGCAGCGTATATCGCATTTTACAGCAATGACATCCAGGAGAGAACAGAGGATGGGCTGATCTGTAAACGTCCAAAGGGCAACACATATAAAGTACAGGATGACGCCTGGGCTTTGGACTTCTACTATGAACACAGAGCAGACAGCGCTGAAGACCTGGTACATGCGGTGCTCACCAATGAAAAAATGTGGGGAGAAGACTTAAGTAAGATCGAAGGTCTGGAGGCAAAAGTGACAGAGAATCTCATGAAGATCCGTGAAGAGGGCGCAGAAGCAGCATACGCTTCTTGCCTGTAAGAGGAAAAAAAGAAAAGCTGATCAACGACAAAAAAGTAACCGTGATCCTTTGCTGTGGTAGAATACCACACTGGGGACGGTTACTTTTTTATTGATTTATATATGCAATCAGAGAGGTTGGATCTGCGCTGCTGTATACTAAGATGAAAAGGCTTTGCATATAGTTTTATTTTGCAAAAAATTTTAAAAAGATTTTGCCTAAAAGAGGGAATAAGTGATTGACGATTAATGTAGAGAGGATACGGAAACAACTTATAGTGGAAGATGAGTAGAGATATACAATTTTATTGTTTTGTGATATTCTGTTTGTAAAAATAGTGTCAAAAGGGGGCGGATGAAGGGTATGGACAAACCGCTTATTTTAACAAAAGAGAATGCGCATAATGAAGTGGCTGAGATGACGGCATATCATCTTCAGGACTTGCGTATACTTGAAAAAATGCCGGCCTTATGTAAATTAAATTTGGTAGGTGGAGAAGTATCTGATTTGTACCCATTAAAAAAATGCCCCAAACTGTATGCATTAAATCTCGAACTGACAAAAGTGGATAACTTTTCTTCCTTACAGGAAATAAAGAGCATCCAATATTTAAAAGTTGCAGGTATACATAATCAAATGATACCTACGATTTCAAAGATGACCGGTTTGAAACACTTGCAGGATTAAAACTAAAACATTTTAGCGTGACAAGCAGCTCCTTTTTCTTACATAGGGAAGCAAATGTTGGTTTTATAGTTATCTAAAGGAATGAGATACTATTGAACTAATTTATATTGTGTTATAAGGTGTTGAAAAGCCTGAAAATACGGGGTTTTTAAATTCAATCGAAATGTAAAGTGTTATATATTTTTATGAGGATTTGCTCCGAATTTGACCGAAAGCAGTTTGGAATGTTTATACATTTACAAAGTTACATGTTTACAATGTGCTTAATGGGTGGTATATTATAGATATAAATAAGGCACTACTGATAGTTGGTTAGTCCAAATTTGATAAAGTTACAAAAAAGTAACCGTATTCCTTTGGTCGGGGGCGGTTACTTTTTTGATTGATTTATATATGCTATCAGAATCGTTACAACGATACTCAGTATCATTAGTACGATGGATAGGAGTTCAAAATCGCTCATAAGTCAAGCCCTCCTTTCCAAGATTTCCTGTAAGCAGGATTTCTATGTAATCAGAGGGTTCAGTCCCTCTGTTGAAGGACTAACCGCCTACCATTCTCATGTAGTGCCCTGTCTCATTTTAGCAAAATTTTTCTTTTATAACAATATTTCTTTTCAAATAATCCATTAAAAATTCTAAAGTATAGCGAAGTGATAGTGGGAACGATACTGTAGAAAATTTGACTTTTTGAATAAGTTTCAAGTTATTGTTTTCAGGTGTAAGATTTTGAGAAAAATCTATACTATATAAATGAGAGGAGGTTGATAGATTGGTAGAAGATAGTAAAATTATTGATTTGTTTTTTATACGAAAGCAGGCACTTATAGAATTATCAGAAAAATATGGAATGGCGTGTGAGCGTATCGCAAGAAATATTTTAAAAAATCATCGTGATGTAGAGGAGCGTGTAAATGATACATACCTTGCTGTATGGAACACGATACCGCCCCAAAGCTCAAAGTCCTTACGGGCGTATATTTTCCGTATTATCTGAAACATATCTGCTGCGAAGTATCATGAAAATACGTGTATTAAGCGAAATAGTTACTATGATGTAGCATTGCAGGAATTGGAGGATTGTCTTATAGCCCCAACGACTGTTGAACAGGAAATAGAAGTAAATGAATTATCAAACTTAATCAACGATTTTCTTGAAACATTAGATAAAGAAAGTAGAATAATGTTTGTTCGTCGTTATTGATATTCTGATAGTATTTCAGATATTGCGGAACGGTTTCAAATAAGTAATAACTATAGTTTAAAGAATAAAATCAACAGATATTCCTTTAGAAAAATTTGACCCGAATTTGACCAAAAGGCAGTCAGGGCAGATGTGGAAACAGCGAAAACCCGTTAACCTTTCGGCTAACGGGTTTTCGTTGGTTTTATAGTTATCTAAAGGAATGAGAGTAAAGTGCGGCACCTTTTATAGTGCCTATACTTTATGAGGGGGGAGATAGTTGCTTTATCAACTATCTGACTTTAGTATAAAGCAAAATTATGTCAAAACTATGAGTAAAGTATAAAAGAAAACGAAAAAATATAAAATCGTTCTTAAGAATAGATGAATAAATTTTTAATCTACGATATTACACAATTTTCCGATCTTTTCGATCTCACAGATTACCTCATCTCCCTTGTTTAAAAATTTAGGCGGCGTATATCCCATGCCGGCGCCTGCGGGAGTTCCGGTTGCGATAATGGTTCCAGCCAGCAGAGTCATGCCGGAAGAAAGCTCTGCTATGATCTCGTCAATAGGGTGGATCAGGCGATCTGTACAGCTTTGCTGACGGGGTTCACCGTTGATACGAGAGGAAATATGCAGGATAGGCGGAAACGAGATTTCATCTGCCGTTACGATACAGGGCCCCATAGGCGCAAAGCCGTCCAGAGATTTTCCGAAGTACCATTGTTTATGGTCTACTTGCAGATCACGGGCGGAAACATCATTGAGGACAGTATAACCATAGATATACTGTGACGCAGTGGCGGGGGTGATATCATGCGGCTTTACATTTTTGCAGTCCTTTCCGATAATGACGCCAAGCTCTGCCTCATAATCCAGGCTGTCTGTAAGGTCAGCATGAAGCGGGATACTATCTTTAGGACCGCTTGCAGTATGCGCACGTTTGCTGAAATATACTGCCTTTTCCTGTTTTACGATAAAGGCGTCTTTATGGAAGCGGGCGGATTCAACAGCATGCTCTGCATAATTGATTCCCAGGCATAAAATATCCTGTGCAGGATGGGGAATCGGCGCCATAAGATGCAGCGTATCCAGCTTCAGAGCAGACTGTGGGTTTGCTTTTTCAATGTTTATCAGGTTTAGCAACTGATCCAGAGGGACATGGCGGATCAGTTCGTTCATATCCGTATAAGGAAGACCGAAGCTTTCCAAGGACCAGAGCAAGTCCGGGAATTCTTTAAAGCCAATACCAATCTGAGGGGTTTGATCTGTGGAGCGGTAGGTATATAATTTCATAAAATTTGCCTCCAAAAAATAATTTTGTATAGAGCAGAAGGCGGCTGCCTTCCTGTATACATACAGATAATGCTGCAACTATTTTATCAAAGTAGTTTAAGCAAGACAAGAAGTTATTCTAAAAATTTGCCGAAACAGCGAAACCCCGTCAACCTTTCGACTGACGGGGCTCGTTGTTTTTATAGTTATCTAAAGGAATGAGAGTAAAGTGCGACACCTTGGGAACTCCCAAGATGTCTTTACTTTATGAGGGGGGAGATAGTTGTTTATCAACTATCTGATTCTTAGTATATAGAACAAATGTGTCCAAAGTATGTTTAAATCCTAAAAGAAATAGAAAAATTATTAGAGAATTCTAAAATCCGGCAGGCACATTCCGAAATACAGATGCAGGAAATACAGCGGATCGATCTGTTTACGATATTTGTAAGACTTGCCCTGCATAGATCAGATCCGGATCGGCAATTCCGTTTAAGGAGGCGATGGCGCCGACTGTTGTGCCAAACCGCTGCGCAATGCCGCTTAAAGTATCGCCGGATCGTACCGTGTAAGTTTGTGAAACCGAGGAATTGCCTCTTGGTATCTGTAAGACCTGCCCTGCATAGATCAGATCCGGATCGGCAATTCCGTTTAAGGAGGCGATGGCGCCGACTGTCGTGCCAAATCGTTGTGCAATGCCGCTTAGGGTATCGCCGGACTGTACCGTGTAAGTCTGCGAAGTGGAGGCAGTATTTTCTGGAATCTTGATCGTCTGTCCGGCGTAGATCAGATCTGGATCAGAAATGCCATTTAAGGAGGCGAGTGTCTGGTAGGTCGTGCCGAACCTTTGCGCAATGCCGCTTAAAGTATCCCCGGGCTGTACCACATACGTGACGTAATCAGAGGAGGGCGGCACAGGTGTGGGAGCGGGAGATGGCGAGCTTCCGTTCAGATGATTGAGCCCTGCCTCTTTTATGACGGAGGCATAGTCGATGAAACCGGTATCTAAGTCGACATTTCCGCTGATCCCCGGGATGTTTCCATGATTGCTGTACTGCCAGATACCGCAGTCAGTGCCGTCAAATCGGTCCGTATAATAGGCATACCAGAGAGCGTATCTTTGGGAAAGGTCAGCGGGGAGATAGGTGTTTAAGAAATTTTTATTGCTGTAATACATAGCATAGTAACCATTTGCCTCTATATGGTTACAGAAACTTTTTACCATATTTGTGGCAAGAGAAGGGGTTATTGTTACACCCTGCCCGGCAGCATAGTCGATAGATGCCTGTTCGATATCATAGCACACGGGATAATCCAGACGGTAAGAGGCAATCGTGCGCAGACATCCGTTGGCTTCTTCGATAGCAGTTTCTGGATTTATGGCATAACAAAACCAGTATACGCCGATGGGAAGTCCTATACGGTTACATGCAGATGCATTTCTGTGAAACTGTGCGTCTACGGTATTAAAACCATACCCGGCACGCAGCATGGCAAACTGATAGCCGGCCGCCTTTACTTGTTCCCAGTCGATCACTCCTTGGAATTCACTTACATCCAGTCCTTTTATATTCATAATGACTCCTTTATACAAAATAAAATTTGTCATATTAGTATATGGAAAGAAAGAGCAGAATGTGAAGAGAGCAGCGGGCAATCTTAAGAAATTCCTAACATTTTTGGTCAACAGGACTTAAAAAATATGCAATATCATGTATACTGTAAGGGAGGTGATGAAGATGTATACGATTTTAGTATGTGATGATGACAAGGAAATCGTGGAAGCTATTGAAATATATTTGACTCAGGAAGGGTATCACATCCTGAAAGCATATGATGGAATGGAAGCGCTTAGTATATTGGAGAAAGAAGAAGTTAATCTTCTTATTTTAGATGTCATGATGCCCAGGCTTGATGGGATCCGGGCGACTTTGAAGATCCGGGAAAATAATAGTATCCCGATCATCATTCTTTCCGCCAAATCAGAAGATGCGGATAAGATACTGGGCTTAAATATAGGAGCAGACGATTATGTGACGAAGCCGTTTAATCCATTAGAATTGGTGGCGCGGGTAAAGTCACAGCTGCGGCGGTATAATCAGCTTGGAGGAAACAGTAAAAAAGACGAGGATAAAGTATATGAAGTGGGCGGTCTGCGGATCAATGACGATCTGAAGGAGGTCACCGTAGATGGGGAGCCGGTGAAGCTGACCCCGATAGAGTACAATATTTTATTATTATTGACGAAAAATCAGGGCAGAGTTTTTTCTATTAATCAGATCTATGAATCTATCTGGAATGAGGAAGCGATCGGAGCGGATAATACGGTTGCGGTGCATATACGGCATATCAGGGAAAAGATAGAGATCAATCCCAAAGAACCTAGGTATTTGAAAGTAGTATGGGGAATTGGATATAAAATAGAGAAACTGTAGCCCTTGGAAAGGAGTAGTATGAATAAATGGTATAGAAAATCGGTCACGAAAGCCATATTGCTTGTTTTGGCCATTTTGGCGGCTGCTTCTACAGTGATAAGCGGGGTGGTGGTCCTTTCGTTTTCAGGAAACATATTCCGGCAGAATTTCTGGGAATCTATGGAACTTCCCTATGAAGAGTCAGAAGACTTTCATTTGGCAGTAGAAAATGCGGTCTATACGATACTTGAACAGTATTGCTGGGAAGAGAATCTACAGACAGATGGAGTATATGATGAAAATAAGCTGGTGGATATTATAGAATATGGAGAAACGAGTAAAGTTTCTGGAAAGAATATATCCGGTCTGGCATACCGACTGGCTGATCTGTATAACTGGGGACTACTTCTGAATGACGGGCAGTATATGCGCACGGATACAGGTGTGATCGTATGTGAGAAACCGGATGGAACGTATTACTACTATTATCAGGAAGAATTTTTCAACATGTTGGAGGACGGTACGCTTAAAATCCAAATGTCGGAAGAATCTAAGGAGTCTTTCTTGTATGATCTGCAGCAGGGGTTCTATACTGCACCGGGACATTATGATGTAAGCATAATAAATAAAGCGGGAGAAACAGTCTATACGGACTGTTGGAATTTTGGAAGTTCCATGGTGGAAGAATATGCGCCGGAGGGAGCAAATACGCTTCTGGAAGTTGTCAATAAAACGCCTGCTTTAAACGGAAAATTGGACTTTATATATGGAAGTCTGGAAAGCGCAGCGTATAGTTTGAGCAGTGCTGTCGATCTATATCAAAAAGGTGTGAATGCGTATGGAGAAGGAAATACGAATTTTACCTATATATATGCGGATCAGGATACAAAAACTGTATTTACCAATAAGGCGGAATACAAGGAGTTTGACAAAATAGAAGAGAATATCAGCCGGATGATCTCTGATGAAAAGGATAAATATATTATCATCTATCCTAAATTGAAAGATTTTAAGACAAATATGGATATTGCCGCCGGTACATACTATGACATGGTCAAGTATTATGTGGATGGTACAATAGGAGAAAATGTAATCTTAGCCGTAAGTATAGATACCGGTTTTCCGATCCAGGACGGCTTCTATACGGCGAAAGAAACGTATGACGCAAATCTTCCCTATTTGCGCAGCAGTGCAGTCACAGGTATGGCAAGTCTGTTCGTATTTATAGTTACGCTGATCTGGATGACGTTGATCACCGGCAGGAGACCGGAAGATGATGAGATCCATCTGAATGGATTCGACAGATGGAAAACAGAGATTGCGGCAGCTCTCGTTATTGGAATCTGGTTGGCCTTTACGATTATGGTGGGGACAGAGTGGTCAGGGCTTACCCAGGTATACAATGTTTCGTATCTGCACGATGCAATACAGTATGTATATTTTAACGGACTTTCCACGGCGTATTTGAGCATAACCGATATGATCGTGATGGGAGTATACGGTATTTTTACGGCACTTTGTTTTTTCGCAGGATATCTCAGTCTTGTAAGAAGGATAAAGGCGGGAACTGTCTGGAAAAACAGCCTGCTGTACGCAGTCAGCGGTTTTGCGGCAGCGACTTGGAAAAAGCGCGCGGTTACGTTTCAGGGCATCGCCTCTCTTATTGTTCTTGCCTTTCTCCATGGCATGTGCCTTGTGACAGGCTGGCATATTGTATTTGTGATACCGGCCATACTGGCAGATCTGGGCGTTGTTTATATAGTAGTGAGCAATGCGATCGCTAAAGACCGAATCAAAAAAGGCATTGAGCAGATTGTTTCAGGCGATTTGGATTATCAGATAGAGCTAAAAGGATTACGAGGAAAGAATCTGGAGATCGCGGAGAAAGTCAACAATATTGGAAGCGGTCTGAACCGCGCGGTAGAGGAAAACATGAAGAGCGAGCGGCTAAAGACAGATCTGATCACAAATGTTTCCCATGATATTAAAACACCGCTTACCTCGATCATCAATTATGTGGATCTTCTAAAAAGAGAAAATCTGCAAGATGAAAAGGTGCAAGGGTATCTTGCGATCCTCGAGGCAAAAGCACAGCGTTTGAAGATATTGACAGAGGATGTCGTAGAGGCGTCAAAAGTAAGCAGCGGAAATATAAAATTAGAGTTTATGAATGTCGATCTTGTAGAGATGATCCAGCAGACGGAAGGGGAATTTGAGGAGAAATTTGCCGCTCGGAATCTGTCCGTCATAACAAGCCTGCCGGATCAGCCGGCAGTCATACGTGTGGATGGCAGACGACTCTGGAGAGTTCTGGAGAATATATATGGAAATGCGGCAAAATATGCGATGCCGGGGACAAGAGTCTATGCGGATCTGGGAGTAGGGGAGGAGACCGTGCTGTTTTCCCTGAAGAATATCTCAGAGCAGCAGCTCAATATCTCTGCTGACGAATTAACGGAACGTTTTATCCGGGGCGATTTGTCTAGAAGTACGGAAGGCAGCGGTTTAGGACTGTCGATCGCCCAGAGCCTGATGAAGATGTTGGGAGGGACTATGCAGTTGTATCTGGACGGAGATCTATTCAAGGTAGAACTGGAATTTCCGAGAGTGAAGGAAAAGTAAAATATAGATTGTATTAAAGAGGAGAAGGCTCCGGCCGGCATTTGGTAACAAACGCCGCCGGAGCTTATTTTCTTATTGGATAATCCATAAGGTTGACTTCAATGGAGAGACAGTATAAAGAAAGATTACCAGGACTTGACAAAAGAAAGTTTTCTGTGTTACGATTTTTGTTACCATATGAAGAAAAGGCAATGATGAAGAGAGTACGTTTTTTGGAATTTTACAGAGAGTCCTGTATGATGAGAAGGGATGAAGGAAGAAAAGCGGAAGATGGCTTTTGAGCAGCGAATGTGAGCCAAGGCAGATCGTATATTATAGAAGAAGTCTTGATATCCTGGCAAGCATGCGATGGGACCGCCCATTACAGCGGTAAGTGCTTTTGCACTTGTGGAGGCTTTTGCCGTGAGGCGGAAGCGAATAAGAAGTGGTACCACGGCGATTTCCCGTCTTCTGTGTTTAGAGAAGACGGGTTTTTTATTTCATGCTTTCTTATGAAATAAAAACAGGAATGTGTACTTGCATGAGCAGAATCATTGTTTCACAGCCGTGCACGGCACGGGATAAGTGATCAAAAAAAGAAAAGGAGAGAGAAACATGTGTGACAAACCCAAATATTATATTACTACGGCAATTGCCTATACGTCTGGCAAGCCGCATATCGGAAATACCTATGAGATCGTATTGGCAGATGCGATCGCGCGATACAAGAGAAGTCAGGGATATGATGTGTTTTTCCAGACAGGTACAGATGAGCATGGGCAGAAGATCGAACTAAAAGCAGAAGAAGCGAATGTTACCCCGAAAGAATTCGTGGACAACATCTCATCAGAGATCAAAAGAATATGGGATCTGATGGATACTTCCTATGATAAATTTATCCGTACGACAGATGCGGACCATGAGAAGCAGGTACAGAAGATTTTTAAAAAGCTGTATGAGCAGGGAGATATTTATAAAGGATACTATGAAGGAATGTATTGCACCCCGTGCGAATCTTTCTTTACGGAGTCACAGCTGGTGGATGGAAAATGTCCGGACTGCGGCAGGGAAGTGCAGCCGGCAAAAGAAGAAGCATACTTCTTTAAAATGAGCAAGTATGCAGACAGACTGATCGAACATATTAATACACATCCGGAGTTTATACAGCCTGTATCACGTAAGAATGAAATGATGAATAACTTCCTTCTTCCGGGTCTGCAGGATTTATGTGTATCCAGGACTTCTTTCAAATGGGGGATCCCGGTTGACTTTGATGAAAAACATGTAGTTTATGTTTGGCTGGATGCGCTGACGAACTATATTACCGGAATTGGATATGACTGTGACGGCAGCAGTACAGAACAATTTGGAAAACTGTGGCCCGCAGACCTGCATTTGATCGGGAAGGATATTATACGTTTCCATACGATCTATTGGCCGATCTTCTTGATGGCCTTAGGACTGCCTCTGCCGAAACAGGTATTTGGACATCCATGGCTGCTCCAGGGAGACGGCAAGATGAGCAAATCGAAAGGAAATGTTCTCTATGCAGATGAACTGGTAGATTTCTTCGGGGTTGACGCAGTCCGTTATTTTGTCCTCCACGAAATGCCATTTGAAAACGACGGCATTATTTCCTGGGAGCTAATGGTAGAGCGTATGAACTCCGATCTCGCGAATACATTAGGGAACCTGGTCAATCGTACAGTTTCTATGACAAATAAATATTTTGGCGGAACAGTGCAGGATAAAGATATTTCAGAAGAGGTAGACGCAGATCTGAAACGAGTGGTGGAAGAAACGCCAAAGCTGGTAAACGCAAAAATGGATGAATTGAGAGTTGCGGATGCAATTACAGAAATTTTTAACTTGTTTAAGCGCTGTAATAAATATATTGATGAGACAATGCCGTGGGTCCTGGCAAAAGAAGAGGCGAAAAGAGATCGTTTGGAGACGGTTCTGTGGAATTTGATCCAAAGTATTTCAGAAGGCGCGAGACTTTTAGAGCCATATATGCCGTCTACAAGTAAAAAGATCCTTGAGCAGCTTGGCAATGGACAGGTGACAGCGAAACCAGAGATTCTTTTCCAGAGGCTGGATGTAGAAGAAGTACTGAAAAAGGTAGAAGAGTTGCATCCTCCGGTACAGGACGAAAAAGAAGAAGCGGTCATCGATATAGAAGCAAAACCGGAGATCACATTTGAACAGTTTGGCACGATGCAGTTCCAGGTGGGAGAAATTATTGCCTGTGAGGCGGTAAAAAAATCGAAAAAACTGCTTTGCTCCCAGGTGAAGATCGGAAGCCAGGTAAAGCAGATCGTGTCAGGAATAAAAGCACATTATACGCCAGAAGAAATGGTGGGAAAGAAAGTGATGGTTCTTGTAAACTTAAAACCTGCAAAATTAGCGGGAGTTTTATCTGAAGGCATGCTTTTGTGCGCAGAAGATGCGGAAGGCAATCTGTCATTGATGGTGCCGGAAAAAAATATGCCTGCAGGAGCAGAAATTTGCTAAATTTAACGAGAAAAAGGAAGTTTTGTTAAAATTTAAACGTAAAAGAACGTAAGCGTAATAACTGTATATTGCATACCCATTCGGGAATTCCGTGACACATGTCTTGCAAGCGGGTGTACCGGGCACAACGAGGCATAAGCGGGGGAAATTTCGGCAAAGCCCTGATGAGCGTTGTAATATGCAGTTGTCGTACTTACGTTCTTTTTTCAGTTCAATATATAGTTATTTTGTCAATATTTCTACACCGTCTTCTTTTATGAGTACCATATATTCAATCTGGGCAGACAGTCCATCGTCAATGGTATATACAGTCCAATCGTTTTCTTCATCTACATAGAAATCAGGACTGCCTTCATTGATCATAGGTTCGATCGTGAACATCATGCCGGGTACGAGGAGCATCTCGCTGCCCTTAGGGGTAACATAGCTTACGAAAGGATCCTCGTGGAACTGTAGACCGATGCCGTGCCCTCCTATATCTTCTACGACGGAATACCCGTTTGCTTGTGCATGGCTATTGATAGCATACGCGATATCCCCCAAGTGGCCCCAGGGTTTTGCGGCTTCCAGACCAAGATTGACACATTCTTCTGTCACACGTATAAGGCGCTCAGCGCGTTCGGAAATCTGCCCTAGTTTAAACATACGAGAAGCGTCAGAGAAATATCCGTTTAGAATTGTGGATACGTCCACATTAATGATATCTCCTTCTTTGAGTATAATGTCTCTGTCCGGTATGCCATGACAAATTTCGTTATTGATGGACGTGCATACACTCTTCGGAAAACCCTGGTAATTGAGTGGCGCCGGTATGCCGCCATGTTCTTTGGTAAAAGTATATACAATGTCATCAATTTCTGCCGTGCTCATACCGATATGGATCTGCCTGGCCACTTCGTCCAGGACCGCAGTATTGAGCTTTGCGCTTTCTTTGATTTTTTCAATCTGGAAAGGTGTTTTTAACATTTTACGTGTGGGGACGATTTCCCCTTTTTCTGCATGAAGCATCATTTTTTCTTCAATCGGCATGTGGCATTTTTTATATTTTTTGCCGCTGCCGCACCAGCATATATCATTTCTTTCCATGAATCGTTCGCTCCTTTTTATAAATTTTAATGTTCTATCTGGTGAATAAAAAGCCCGCTGCGCAGTTTGGGCTCAAACCAGGTCGATTTTGGCGGCATCAGAAGATTGGCATCAGCCACTGCAAGCAGTTCTTCCATAGATGTGGGATACATAGAAAAGGCAATCCCCTTCGTTTTATCCACTTCTTCTTGTAATGCGTGAAGACCCCGGATCCCACCGACAAAATGGATCCGTGGATCGGTTTTGGGGTCTTGTATCTGAAGGATAGGGGCAAGTACAAAATTTTGCAGGACGGATACATCCAGAGCTTCCACAGGAGAATCTGAATAAAGACAAGGATCTGCTTCCAGACAGTACCAGTTTCCATTTCCATATAGGCCAAACTGTCCTTTCTTTTGAGGATGGAATGGCGCACTTCCAATTTTCTGTATGTGAAAATGCTTCTCTATCATAGTGAGAAGTTCAGTAAATGTATATCCATTGAGATCTGTTATAACACGATTATAGTCAAAAATCTGTAATTCGTCGGAAGAAAACAAAACAGAGAGAAAGTAGTTGAATTCTTCAGTCCCGGTGTAGTCAGGATGTGCATCTCTGCGCATCAGGCCTACTTTGACAGCAGAAGCGGCACGATGGTGTCCATCTGCAATATAGACCTGCTCAATAGAGGAAAAAATTTGAGAGATTTGCTCGATCAGATTAATTTCCTTTATCTGCCACACCTGATGCCGGATAGAGTCATCACTGACAAAATCATAGAGCGGTGCAGAAGCACACACCTTTTCCAACAAAATCTTCAAGGCGGCGTGTGGACGATAAGCAAGAAAAATAGGGCCGGTCTGGGCGCTTAAAGTATCCACGTGGCGGATACGGTCTAATTCTTTCTCTTCGCGTGTATTTTCATGTTTGCGGATGATATGATTCAGATAATCGTCTATAGAAGCACAACCGACAATACCTGTCTGAGTATGCTGCCCCATTGTCAGTGCATACACATAATAGCAGGGGCTCTCATCCTGCATAAAAGAGCCGTCTAGGAGCATAGCTTCCAGGAGTTTGGCCGCCTTGTCATATACGGGCTGAGAATACATATCCGCATCTTCCGGAAATTGTGTTTCCGGGCGGTCGATCTTTAAAAATGAATGGGGATTCTTTTCTGTGATCTCACGAGCTTCTCTTCGGTTATACACATCATAGGGAAGAGCCGCAATGGAAGAAACAAGTTCTTTGGAGGGGCGGATTCCCTTGAAAGGTCGGATAGCAGTCATGGTGATTTCTCCTTTTTCTTATAGACTGAACACATTTTAACACAAAAACTTCTTCATTGTCACCTTAGTCAGCGCGGTTTTCATATATTAGGATGAGGTACGCTTTCGTTATTGTATCATATATTCTGGGATTCGACAAAAGGTTTCAAAAATATACATGAATTGCTTGCCGGGAATAAAAAAGTATAGTACTATAAAAAATTGAAGGAGTGATTTGATCGTATGTCAGATTTGATTTATTGGATTGCGATGGTCTTGATCATCGGCGCAAGTGCCGCCTTGTTGACAGGAACTTTTCTAAGCATGAAAAAAAATAAAAAAGAAAAAAGCAGAAATACAGGCCGCATATCTGCCAGAGGAAGGGCGTATGATCCTGATGAAGAGGAATATTCCGGACGAAGGCATACAGCGCAGGAAGGCAGACGGCGGACGGAACAGCAAGAGAGAGCGAATGAAAAGAAGCAGTGGAAGATCATTCTGGAGAATCTGGATACTTGGGAAAAGCATAGTTTTATCTTCTATGATACTGTTGCGATCGGACGGGGAAGTGATGTCCGTACATATGAAAAATATCTTTCCGTTTCGGAAGATCCCAGGGTTTCTAAACTTCACTGTGCGATTGTGAGAAAGGGAGATAAACTATATTTAAAAGATCTGGAATCCAGAAATGGAACATATCTGAACGGGAAAAGGATAGAGCGTCCGGTGATGCTGCAAAGAGATGATGTGATCGGAGCCGGAGAGTCCAGGTTTGAAGTTTTAAAAGTACTAAGAGAGCGAGATTCGTAATAGTCTGGATATGATGTCCTGCCAGCAGCTTTTGGCAGGAGATGAGAGGCTTCCTAAAGAATACCGGCAGAACATACCGGAATGTACATCTTGAAGAAAGAGTTTGGTATAAAGAAGGAGAGAAGCGGGGCATGTCTTTGTTTGACATGCCCCGCTTTTACGTGCTAAAATGAGGAACAGTAATGAAACGAGAAAGAGGAGGTCACTATGATAAAATTGTATGATAAAGGTGTCTATTTGCTGCACGGCACCGAGATAGTAGAGAACTCAGAAAATGCAGGGATTTCTATGAGTAAAGAAGAAGCGGCTCAAAATACGATCGCATACGGTATCTTAAAATCCCACAATACAGCATCTGATATGGAAAGCCTGCAGATTAAATTTGATAAATTGACATCTCACGATATTACATTTGTAGGAATTATCCAGACGGCGCGCGCGTCGGGTTTGGAGAGATTTCCAGTACCATATGTGCTGACAAATTGCCACAACAGCCTTTGTGCGGTAGGCGGGACTATTAATGAAGATGACCATATGTTTGGGCTGACTTGCGCAAAGAAATATGGCGGTGTGTATGTGCCTCCTCATCAGGCAGTCATCCATCAGTACGCACGTGAAATGCTTGCCGGAGGAGGAAAGATGATCCTGGGATCTGACAGTCATACACGTTATGGCGCTTTGGGAACGATGGCTATGGGAGAAGGCGGACCAGAACTGGTAAAGCAGCTCCTGAATAAGACCTATGATATTAAAATGCCGGGGGTTGTAGGCATTTATCTGGATGGAGAACCAGCAAAGGGAGTTGGTCCGCAGGATGTTGCGCTTGCGATCATCGGAGCTACTTTCAAGAATGGCTATGTGAATAATAAAGTGATGGAATTCGTAGGACCGGGTGTCAGCAAACTCAGCGCAGATTTCCGGATTGGAATTGATGTTATGACGACGGAGACGACCTGCCTGTCTTCTATCTGGTGTACAGATGAAAAGATTGAAGAATTTTATGAGATCCATGGCAGAAGTGAAGAGTATAAGGAATTAAAACCAGGGGATACAGCTTATTACGACGGAATGGTCTATGTTAATTTAAGTGAGATCAAGCCGATGATCGCGATGCCTTTCCATCCAAGTAATGTCTATACCATCGAAGAATTAAATGGAAATCTTAAAGATATACTGCATGATGTAGAGAAGAAAGCACTTGTAAGTTTGGACGGTGCTGTGGAGTATTCTTTGCAGGATAAAGTTGTTGATGGGAAATTCTATGTAGAGCAGGGAATTATCGCAGGATGTGCCGGCGGTGGATTTGAAAATATATGTGCTGCCGCAGATATTATAAAAGGAAAGAATATCGGTGCGGATGCTTTTACATTTAGTGTGTATCCTGCAAGTACGCCGATCTATATGGAATTGGTGAAAAATGGTGTTGTTGCCGATCTGTTAGAGGCTGGAACAGTTGTAAAGACAGCTTTCTGTGGACCTTGCTTTGGCGCAGGGGATACGCCGGCAAATAATGCTTTTTCTATCCGCCACACAACAAGGAACTTCCCAAATCGCGAAGGCTCCAAACTGCAGAGCGGACAGATTTCTTCCGTAGCATTGATGGATGCCCGTTCTATTGCTGCAACAGCAGCAAATAAAGGATTCCTGACCCCTGCTACGGCAATGGATGTAGAATATAAAGGGCAGAAATATCATTTTGATAAGAATATTTATGCAAATCGTGTGTTTGACAGCAAGGGAAAAGCAGATGCAAGTGTAGAGATCCAGTTTGGACCGAACATTAAAGACTGGCCGGCCATGTCTGCGCTGCCGCAAAATCTTGTTATTAAAGTAGTGTCTGAGATCCACGATCCTGTCACAACGACAGATGAACTGATCCCTTCCGGCGAGACTTCATCTTATCGTTCTAATCCTCTGGGCTTGGCGGAATTTGCATTGTCCAGAAAAGATCCTGCATATGTCGGAAGAGCAAAGGAAGTACAGGCTGCGCAGAAAGCAATCGAAGCAGGCAAATGTCCGCTGGATGTTTTGGAAGAGCTGAAGCCGGTGATGACAAAGATAAGAGAGATGTACCCGGAAGTCGGGGAAGGAAATATAGGCATAGGAAGCACGATATTCGCGGTAAAACCAGGAGATGGTTCTGCGCGTGAACAAGCGGCATCCTGTCAGAAGGTATTAGGAGGATGGGCAAATATTGCAAATGAGTATGCGACTAAGAGATACCGTTCTAATTTGATCAACTGGGGAATGCTTCCATTTTTAACAGATGCGGATGATAAGGCATTGCCATTTAAAAACGGAGATTATATCTTTGTGCCGGACGTACGCAGAGCAGTTGAAGAAAAAGCTGATGTTATCAAGGCGTATGTGGTGAAAGACAGCTTACAAGAAATCGAGCTGCGCTTAGGAGATCTGACAGAGGCAGAAAGGGAGATCATCTTGCAGGGATGCCTGATCAATTATTATAGAGCGACAAGATAAATAGAATTCATGAACTACCTTTTATAGAAAGAGTAACATTTATTATAGGAAGTACGCAAAGAAACAGAGATATGAACTTAAGCGACGAAAGAGTATATGTGAAATGCGTGTTTTGCGTGAGTGAGGAGCTGGAGAAAAGCTCTGACGAGTGAGGTGAAATACACAGTTCATGCGCCCTCTTTGTTGTTTGGGTTCATATTTCTTTTGTGGATTTCCGCAGTGTCAGCTCAATCTTGTTTATGTTCTATTTTGTTATCGGTACTCGCAAAACAACTGCCCCAGATAGAGAAGGAACAGCGTGTCATCCTTTAAAAAGCTATACTTTCTGTATGCAGGAGGAGGAAGGACATGCGCCGGAATGACTGCAGGGAGGCTGGAAACGGATATAGAGAACGTTCGAAAATGTATAGATCACCTAAATATAGTAGAATAACAGAAGCATATATACAATAAATTGACGGAATAATCTGAAAATTATATAAAAACAAAGGATTAATAAATTTATTTAGATAAAATGCAATAAATGTGTTGACAAATATGGAGCGCTGTGCTATTATGTAATCAATCCAAAAGAGATACGGATTATAAAAAATACATCTCAAAGGATATTTATCTAAAAGAACAGATTAGTTCGATTAGGTTAAAAATACAGGACAAGGAGGTAAGGGTCCAATGGACAGTATATCATCATTTATAAATCAATATATCAGTGGTATGGCAAATGAAGGTTCCTGTGAAGAAAGAGACCTTTACCGAAAATAGAACATCCAGAAAATATAGAATAAAAAGATGAATCGGAGCGATTAGAATCTGGATACAGTTTAGATTTTACATTTGCAGATATATTGGAAAAGAATACCACATATAACGAAATTTCTGAAGATGTGTAAAGAAACATCAGACAGACTATTATTTCATAAATAAGAGCAGATAGTTATAGAAGTAATAATTTATTAGACGGCTGGAATATTTGGATAGTGATACTGCAGCGGGCGAACAATTATAGGAATAATAACTTAGGCGCTCTTTACAATATGCAATAGTACCGATGTAACCATGAAAGGGAAACAGAGGATTTTAGTTATAGAAAAGACAATATTGAAGGAGGATGGATTTAGTAAGCAGGTCTTAATAAATCGACCAAAGGATCAATAGAGAAAAGGTAAAGGTCTTACAGGAACGATGAAAATCAGAATGTTTCCTCCGATATAGTATATAAATATAATGGAAAAACTAAATAAATATTGAAATGCATCTTCAATGTCAATTGAGGATGCATTTTTTTGACATTATGCAAGCCGTATGTTAAACTAATGAGAGAATTATCGCTTAGTGGATCCAGACAAGATTACAGATTAAAATAATATAAATATTTAATGAGGTGAGCGCAGTGGATAAGTATGAATATAAGCTGAAGACAGAACAAATGCTTGAACTTATGGAAGACGGTGCATATAACAAAGCGGCTGAAATAGCCGATACGGTCGATTGGAAGAGAGTACGAAATGTAACGATGCTGACGAATGTCAGTGATATTTATGAGAAAAACAGAGAATACCAGAAAAGCTATGATGTACTGAATATTGCTTATCACCGTGCTGAGGGGAGCAGAAAGGTGGTTTATCGTCTGTGTACACTAGCCTTGAAAACCGGAAACGTAGATGAGGCGATTGATTATTATGATGATTTCATGCAGATAGCTCCAAAGGATCCAAATCAGCATATCCTTAGATACCAGATCCTGCGTGCACAGAGAGCACCTATTGAGCAACAGATAGAATCACTGGAAGAGTTTAAAAAAGCAGAATATATAGAAGAATGGGCATATGAGCTTGCAAAACTGTATCAGGAAGCGGGGATGACTGCGGAGTGCCTTGAGGAATGTGATGATCTGATTTTGTGGTTCAGTGAGGGGCAGTATGTATATAAAGCGATGGAATTAAAAATGCAGTATAAACCACTGACTCCATCACAGCAGGAAAAGTATGACCACAGATATGAAAAACTATCTTCCGAGACGGAAGAAATCCCTAATATTATAGAATATAGCGAGAAGAAAAAGCAAACAGAGAACGCTGAGACAGAAAGCGAAGAAGATTCTGAAAAACCAGAGGAGACTATGTCAAAAGCGGATGCAGCAGAAGACGCAGAAGAGAGCATGACGGCACAGACAGAAACGGAAACGAAAAAGAGTAAGATTGGAAACACGATGCGCTTGGATGAGGCTTTGCAAAAACTTTTGCATCCGTCAGAAGAGGAAGAAAAAGAAGACGACGAGATGGCTGGTCTGGAAGATGCGATTGATGAGATAGAATCGGTAGTTGATTTGAATATTGTAAATGAGATTGCAGAAGAGAAGGAAGCGGCACAGGAAAAGAAGGAGAGATCCAAGCCGGTTTCTGTTTCAGGTACGCTGACAGAATTGACCGTGGATGATGACTTCGAAGAAGAAAAACTGACAGAAGACGGAGCAGAAGAATTTATGGCAGAAAATGAGATAAAAGCTGTACCTGAAAATACAGAAGCGGAAGAAACAGGGCTTCTGTCAAATGATACAGAAGAACAGATAGAAGGGCAGATGAGCTTTGAAGATATTTTCTCTGACTGGGAAAGCCAGGCAGAGCATCCGGCGCCTGTGCAGAAAGAAGCACAGAAGACCGCAGAGCCAATCCTCCCACCGGATATTCAGCGTATGATTGATGAGATAGAAGGGATCATCCCTCCGGAGGAGCCAAAGCCTAAACGCCCTGCGCGGGAAAAGGAAGAAGATATCCCTCGTGAAAATATGGGGAAATTAGCGGAAGAATTGCGCGTAGATGATGATGCAGAAGATTTTGAAGATTTCGACGATATTCTGGATGAAGATGAATACGAAGAAGATATACTTCAGGAGACCGATGCGGCAGCTAATGATTCGGAAGCCACAGTGGAGGCAGATGAATTCCTGGATGATGATTTGGAAGAACTGCCAGCAGATGATTCGGAAGACCTTTTGGAAGATGATGCAGAAGAATTTTTTGATGACGAAGTAGAAGATACATCTTTTGAGGAAGAGGCAGATATGCTTGCTGACGAGGAGGATGGATCATTCTACGACTCCGAGGAGGAAATCGTAGAAGAAGACTCTGAGGAAGATTGGGAAGAAGAAATCGCAGAAGAAGACTCCGAGGAGGATTGGGAAGAAGAAATCGCAGAAGAAGACTCCGAGGAGGATTGGGAAGAAGAAATCGCAGAAGAAGATTCCGAGGAGGATTGGGAAGAAGAAATCGCAGAAGAAGATTCCGAGGAAGACTGGGAAGATGAGAAGACTAGCTGGGAAGATGAATTCCGTCCTGACCCTAAATATGGTATGGAACCGGATGACAGAGAGATACCAGATGACGATGATGATGAAATGGATATTCTTTCTGCCACAACTCCACTTAGCAGAAAAGAAACTGCAAAGATGATCGCAACAGGAAAGACGGCTCCGCTTCCGCTGGATGAAATATCCGACGCACTTTCTATGTCAGATACAGGGTTTGTCGTACATGGTCGCTATGATCTGAAGACACAAAGTGGTATTGGAACACGGGCAGGTCTGACGGAAGAACAGAAGAAATTATTTTCTTACTTTGTTCCGGTGCGTGGCATGAGTGAACAGTTGGTAGATGTGTTGGAGCAGGACAGAAACTGTACAAATCGGGAAGGGACTTCCAGAACAGGTAATTTATTGATCATTGGAAATAAAGGAAACGGCAAGACGGTGCTGGCTGTGGATGTCGTAAAGGCAGTACAGAAGCAGAGAAATATCCGACAGGGAAAAGTTGCCATCGTGACAGGGGATTCTCTGAATAAAAAGAAAATCAGTGACATATTTAATAAATTATATGGTGGTGCTTTGATCATTGAAAAAGCCGGCAAAATGAATGAAAAAACCGTTGCAAGACTGAATAAAGCTATGGAGCGTGATACAGGAGAGCTGCTTATTGTATTAGAGGAACAGAGAAAACCACTTGACAGACTTCTTTCTTCTAACAGAGAATTTAGAAGGAAATTCACCAGTCGTTTAGAGGTGCCGATTTTTATCAACGACGAACTTGTTACGTTTGGTCAGACATACGCACAGGAAAATGGATATCGGATTGATGAGATGGGTATTTTGGCCCTTTACAGTAGAATTGATTCCCTGCAGAGAGAAGACCATGCGGTTACAGTGGCAGAAGTAAAAGATGTGATGGACGAAGCAATCCAACACTCACAAAAGGCGTCTGCAAAGAAGCTGGTAAAAAGAGTGTTTGGAAGAAATACCGATGATGCAGATAGGATTTTATTGTCGGAGAAGGATTTTAATATTTAAAAGATATGTGAAGGAAGACATTCGATTCTGGAAAATCAGATATTCGGATGTCTTTTTTATGTAAAGTTTAGCTATATTATGGAAAAGTATATAAAGGAATTGCTTTTTCCTTTTATTTTTATCTGCAATAAAGTATAATGAAATTATATAAACTGAGGCTGTGAGGTGGGCTTATGGGAAAGGAAAAAAACAAACAAAAGAAAGTGCTTCCCTATGAAATTGGAGAACTTGATCAGTATCTTTTTGGTCAGGGAACACATTATGAGATTTACCAGAAGATGGGCGCGCATAAGGCAGTCGGAGATGAGGGAGAGGGTGTATATTTTGCCGTATGGGCTCCCCATGCAAGAAGAGTGGCGGTCATTGGCGAGTTTAACGACTGGGATTTTGAAACGAATTATATGGAGAGGCAGGAGCCGCTTGGGATTTATACATGTTTTGTGCCGGAAGCCAGAGAAGGAGATCTGTATAAATTTTGTATTGAAACAAAACAAGGGAAGCGTATCTTTAAAGCGGATCCTTTTGCAAATTACGCAGAACTGCGTCCGGGGACGGCTTCAAGGATTACGGATATCTGCAATCTGAAATGGACAGACCAGGTATGGATGGAGGCGCGAAAAGAGTGGGAACACAAGAAAAATCCAATGTCTATCTACGAGGTGCATCCGGGTTCTTGGATGCGGCATCCGGGCAGAGAGGATGAAGGTTTCTATACGTACCGGGAGTTTGCAAAAGCACTCACAAAATACGTAAAAGAAATGGGATATACACATGTAGAACTTATGGGGATTGCAGAGCATCCGTTTGACGGTTCCTGGGGATATCAGGTGACAGGATATTATGCGCCCACATCTCGATATGGAACACCAGAAGATTTTGCCTATATGATCAACTATCTGCACCGTAATAAGATTGGTGTGATCTTAGATTGGGTACCGGCACATTTTCCGCGGGATGCACATGGACTGGCAGATTTTGATGGTACGCCGACATTTGAATATGCGGATCCTAAAAAAGGAGAACACCCGGACTGGGGAACAAAAATTTTCGATTATGGAAAGCCGGAGGTACAGAATTTCCTGATCGCAAATGCGCTGTTTTGGATCGAACACTACCATGTGGACGGGCTGCGTGTAGATGCTGTGGCTTCTATGCTATATCTGGATTATGGAAAACAGGATGGACAGTGGACAGCGAATCAATATGGCGGAAATGAAAACCTAGAGGCGATTGCTTTTTTCAAACATTTAAATTCTGTTGTTCTTGGAAGAAATCCGGGTTGTGTCATGATCGCAGAGGAATCCACTGCATGGCCAAAAGTGACAGGAGCGCCGGAAGAGGATGGGCTGGGCTTCAGCCTGAAATGGAATATGGGCTGGATGCATGATTTTACAGAGTATATGAAGCTGGATCCATTGTTCCGGAAGAATGCACATCATATGATGACATTTGCCATGTCCTATGCTTACAGTGAAAATTATATTCTGGTACTTTCCCATGATGAGGTGGTACATCTCAAATGTTCTATGATCAATAAAATGCCGGGCGAGGGAGCTGACAAATTTGCCAATTTGAAAGTGGGATATGCCTTTATGATGGGGCATCCGGGAAAGAAACTTTTGTTTATGGGACAGGAGTTTGCGCAGCTGCGAGAGTGGAGTGAGGAAAGAGAACTGGATTGGTTCCTCTTGGCAGAACCTGCGCATCAGCAGATACAGGCATGGTATCGTGCCCTGCTCCATCTCTATAAGAAAAATAAAGCAATGTATGAGTTGGATACAGATCCGGAAGGATTTGAATGGATCAATGCAAACGACGGATTCCGCAGTATTTTCAGTTTTGTGCGGTATTCTAAAGATAGGAAGAAGAATTTATTGTTCGTATGTAACTTTACACCGGTTGAGAGACCGGATTATTGTGTAGGAGTACCAAAAAGAAAGCAATATAAATTGGTTCTTAACAGTGATGATGTAAAGTACGGGGGAGCAGGAGAAAAAAGACCGGAAATTTATAAAGCTGTGAGTAAAGAATGCGATGGTAAAAAATATTCCTTTGCATATCCGCTGCCGGCATATGGAGTGGCGGTATTTGAGTTTTAATATATAAATTTACTGCCAGAAGGCAGATTCCGCAATTAGATTGCAGAAGAAAAGACGACTTCACGCTGTTATATGTCTCCAATCGGAAGGAAATACATACTTCTGTTTGGAAGTCCGCAGCAGCGTGAAGTCGATTTTTTTAACAGAAACATGAACTTAAGCGATGAAAGTGCATGCGGTTTACCTGTGGTGGGAGGAATTTCGGCAAAGCCCTGACGGGCGATGCAGTATGCAGTTAACGCACAATCATTTTTTCGAATACTTCCGCAGTGTCAACTCACATCCTGTTTACATGCAAGCATGACACAGGGCATGTTCTGTTCCTTTTTGCAGTGCTTATTGCTTCGTTAAATTTATATTGTTCTTCTGTCAAAGCTTCCTTTTATCCCTAGTTCTTCTCTATATTTGGCAATGGCGCGTCTTGATACGTGTATATTTTGTTCGGAGAGCAGTTTTACAAGAGTTTGATCGCTATAAGGTTTCTGTTTGTTTTCTGCTTCTATGAATTCTTTGATGTATTGTTTTACAACCATTGGAGTGACAGAGCCATTATCCTGTCTGGAAACAGAAGCAGTAAACATATTTTTCAAGAAAAGACTCCCACCCGTGTATTGCAAGTATTTGCCTTTTACGGCACGGCTTACAGTAGATGTATGTATATTGGCTCGGTTTGCTACATCGGACATAGTCATAGGCACGAGAGGCCCATTGTTATCAAAGAAATCTTGCTGTATATCGAGAATGATCTCTGCAATAGAGAGGATCGTTTGGCGTCGCTGTTCGATACTGTTTAATATAAACTGGACACGGCGCAATTTTTCTTTAAAATAAGCGATAAGTTCTGTGTCAGAAGAAGAATTCATCATTTTTAGATAATAATCATTTAAGGAGTAGTTTCTGACCCAGGAATCGTTCAGCCGGATTGTCCAGGAATCGTTCTCTTTTTGAAAGATGATATCCGGGATGATATAGCCGTTCGTTCCAGAGTTAAAACCGGACAGAGGACGCGGATTCAGACGAGTGATGATATCCAGATTTTTTCGTACATCTGCAGTGGAAATATGCAGAGAACGCGAGATATTGCTGATTTTTCCTTCTGCGATGTCGTGTAAGTGATAAAGGATCATCTGCGTCAGGACTTCGTTATTCATATCCAGAGCATCCAGTTGGTGCAGCAGGCTTTCTTGCAGATTGGGAGAAAATATACCATAAGGCTCGAGCTGTTTGAGGGTATAGAGGCATTGTTTTACAAAATCAAGGGGGACATTGTTTTTTTGCGCGACTTCTTCGACTGGCATTGTAAAGAAGCCATTGTCATCCAGACAGTCGATCAAATAGTGGAAAAGGCTCCATTCCTGTGGGGAATATAGTTTTATATCAAGCTGAGAAAGAAGATACTCCTGAAGAAGATCTTCTTTCGGAGCGGAGAAATCGCGGCGGCGGTCATCTTCTTCATCGGTGGATATGTAAGAGCCGGCGGAGGTTTCATAATAAGCAGTCAAAGGTTCTGAATAATTGTCTTCAGAAGTTCCTTCCGCATGTTCCATCATAGGATTTTCAAGATATTCATTTTTAAGAAGATGATTGAGTTCCAGGCTGTCCATTGCAAGAATCTCCAAAGACTGGATCTGTGATTGAGATAATTGCTGGCGCTGCTGTAAAGTTAAATTCAAATCCATGTAAAACACCACTTTCGTCTTTTTATTCCCCGTCGGGTGAAGGGGCATCTGTCGTATATTCTGTCTTATTATAGCACTTTTTTTGCAGACTTAGAATACGATAACAGTATTATCATAATTATTTGACCATTTTTAAAAGGTTTCCAAAATTCTGTATGATATACATAAGAAGTGTACTAAGAATGAAAAATTATACGAAAACCTGTTCAATATTATGCTAAAGTGCTACAATAAATAACGAAGATCTAGAATGAATATAGGAATGGAGGAAGAAAAATGGATAATCAACTGGCACTACTTACTTTATGTGGCTCCATTATAGCGCTTTTGTTTGCAGGAAGCAGAGCGCAGAAGGTTCTGCGTTTCCCGGAAGGAAACGACGTAATGAAAAAGATTTCAGCGTCTATCCACAGAGGAGCCATGGCATATCTCAAAAGGCAGTATCGTATTCTGCTGGCATTCTTTGCAGGAATGTTTATCATTCTTAGCGTGATGGCAGCACTTGGATTACTGACCTGGTTCGTTCCGTTTGCGTTCATTACAGGGGGATTCTTTTCCGGATTGTCCGGATTCGTCGGAATGCAGATCGCAACAAGAGCAAATGCAAGGACCGCGGCAGCCTGCCAGAAAGGACTGAATAAAGGACTGCGCGTAGCGTTTTCGGCAGGTTCTGTTATGGGATTTACAGTAGTTGGACTGGGACTTTTGGATATTTCTATTTGGTATTTGCTGCTTCGTCTGGTATTTGATCTCCCGATTGAGGATATTACCAGCACAATGCTGACATTTGGTATGGGAGCCTCATCTATGGCGTTATTTGCCCGTGTGGGAGGAGGTATCTATACGAAAGCGGCAGATGTGGGTGCTGACTTGGTAGGTAAGGTGGAAGCGGGAATTCCGGAGGATGACCCGCGAAATCCAGCAGTTATTGCGGATAATGTAGGTGATAATGTAGGAGATGTAGCCGGAATGGGTGCAGATCTATACGAATCTTATGTAGGTTCTATCTTATCAGCATGTGCGCTTGGCGTCATTGCATTTAATAAGATCGAATCCGTTGACCGTGTGAATGCGGTCGTAATCCCTATGATCCTGGCAGCGGTAGGTGTCCTTGCGTCTATCCTGGGATCTATGCTGGTCAAGACGGGGGAAAGTACTGAGCAGAGTACACTTTTGAAAGCGCTTAGAAGAGGCACAAATACAAGTGCTGTTATTATTGCGGTTGTAGCATTCCCGCTTGTATGGTTCATTTTGGGCAAAGATTTTATTGGTTTTTATTTTGCGATACTGGGCGGCCTTCTTGCAGGTGTATTAATCGGTTTCTTTACAGAATACTTTACATCAGATACATATAAACCGACGAAAAATCTTGCCTCAAAGTCAGAGACAGGTTCTGCTACCATTATTATTGGTGGGCTGAGCCTCGGCATGCTGTCAACAGCGATCCCCATCTTGATCATTGCGGTTTGTGTCATGGCAGCGTATACACTTTCCGGAGGTTTTATAGAAACTACAAGAGGACTCTACGGAATTGCTCTGGCAGCGGTTGGAATGCTTTCAACATTGGGCATTACACTTGCTACAGACGCATATGGACCAATTGCGGATAATGCAGGAGGAATTGCAGAAATGGCCGGACTGGATCCGGAAGTGAGAAAACGTACAGATGCGTTAGATTCACTTGGAAATACAACGGCAGCAACAGGGAAAGGTTTTGCGATCGGTTCGGCAGCATTGACAGCGCTTGCTTTGATCGCGTCTTATGTGGAAAAGGTACAGGAAGTAGGGGGCGCAAATATAGAACTGGACATGAGTGTCATGAATCCGGCGGTATTAGTCGGTATTTTCATAGGAGCTTGCCTTCCATTTGTATTCGCGGCGCTTACGATGTCTTCTGTGGGGCGTGCAGCGCAGAGTATTGTTGTGGAAGTAAGGCGGCAGTTCCATGAGATCACGGGACTGATGGAAGGAAAGGCAGAGGCGGACTATGAAACATGCGTCGATATTTGTACAAGATCTAGCTTAAAGGAAATGATCCTTCCGACGATCTTGGCAATCGTTACGCCGGTAGTGACAGGCTTGGTTCTCGGATATAACGGTGTGATCGGTATGCTGGCAGGTTCTACGTCTACAGGCTTTTTGATGGCGGTATTCATGTCGAATGCCGGAGGAGCATGGGATAATGCAAAGAAATATATTGAAAGCGGTGCTCACGGAGGAAAAGGCAGTGAATGCCATAAGGCGGCTGTTGTTGGAGATACGGTGGGCGATCCTTTCAAGGACACATCAGGACCGTCTATCAATATTCTTATCAAGCTGTTATCCATGGTTTCTATCGTATTTGCGGCATTGGTAGTCAATTATCATATATTCTGACCGACGGAATGTTTGGTTTAGTGTATTTCTCGGAAAAATAAAATGCAGAAGAAAGGGTGGAGAGTGTTTCCATCCTTTTTCATTTCATAGGAAATTATTTCCTATGAAATGAAAATACTACGTACGGATTACGCTGCGGTAAAAAAAGTATCATGTTGTTTCAAATGTGCTCTGTTTGTCGCATATATATAATTTAATGGGAAAGTCTGTTATAATGATGAATAAGGAGGTAAGCGGAATGAGAAAATATATAGAGTTTAGAAGATCTGCTCTGTGGACATCGGTTGTTTTCATCATACTTGGCATGGTATTGGCAATATATCCTGAGATGAGTGGGATCGTGTTTACCAGAGGACTGGCAGTGGGAACCTTGATCTATGCGGCAGTACGTTTTTATAGATGGAGAAAGGAACGGATAAAGGGGTATCTTGCAATCGGAGATTTTATGCTCGGCCTCGTATTTGGCTTCATAGGATTGCTTGGGATTTTTAGTCCTGAGACGATACTTTCTTTTTTGCCATTTGTCACGGGAGCGGCATTGATCTTGGATGGAATTGTAAAAGCGCCGGTCGTTATTGAAATGATGAAAGTGGGAAGTGCCCTGCACATTCCGATAGCATTATCAGCTGTTTTGCCGTTATTGTTCGGTGTGTTTTTAGTGGCTTTTCCATTTAAGGCGGCTGCTGCGCTGATCATGGTGTTTGGCATTTTTTTAATAGCAGATGGGGCATGTGATATTATAGGAATTATTTATTTTAAAAAATATGAACACGAGGAAAATGCATACAGAAGAGGAGAATAGGATATGTATGATTTGTGGCAATGGCTTTTATTTTTCTATATATACAGTTTCATAGGCTGGATATGGGAATCTTGCTATGTTTCAGCGCAGAAAAGAAAGTGGGTAAACCGAGGTTTTTTAAACGGACCTTTTCTTCCTATCTATGGCTGCGGGGCATTGGCAGTTTTGGTGAGCACGATACCGGTCAGAGAAAATGTGCTGCTGATTTTTGTCTTTGGAATGACAGGGGCAACTATCCTAGAATATTTCACCGGATGGGGAATGGAAAAACTTTTTAAGGTCAAATACTGGGATTACAGCAGGCAGCCCTTCAATTTGAACGGGCATATATGTCTGCTTGCTTCTCTGGGATGGGGACTTTTTTCAGTTATTATGATAAAGGGGATCCATATCCCTGTTGAAAAGGCTGTGTTGTCATTACCGGAAGTGGCAGGAGAAGCAGTAGCTTTTTGCTTTACAATATATATGAGCATAGATTTCACGGTTTCTTTCAGAGAGGCTATGGATATGAGGGAAATGCTGGAAAAACTGCAGGAAAGCAAGGATTATATACATAGAATGCAAAAAAGGCTTGAAGTAATCTCGGCAGTTGCGGCAGAGGAATACCATCAGTATCTTAAGGAGCGGGAACAGAAAAAGGCAGGACGGAAAGAGCAGTTTGCAGAGAATCTTGCAGCTATGCGTACGGTAAGAAAGAAGATGTTGGAGGAACTGTGGAATAAGGCAGAAGCACTGAAGAAAGAAAATGGCAACGTGAAGGAATGGGCAGAAATAAAAGAAGGGCTTCGAGAAGAACTTCTGAAAATGGGTGAAAGAAGGACGAAAGAATATAAAAAAGTCGTGCATCATATAAGAAGAAACCCAAAGGTGATCTCCAAGAAATACCAGGAAGTATTGGATGATATTAAGAAGCTGATGTAGGGAAGCAAATGATGTAAAGCCGGACTAAATACATATGGGTAAAAAAGAGGAAGAATGAGTGTTGTGTGCCGTATTGCACAGACACTCATTTTTTTTGACTAAAAATAGAATGAGGTGCAAAAATTGTTAAGAATAAAACAAGGAGAGTTATAAAAAAGAATAAAAATGTAATATATTTAACATTTGTTATTGACATAACAAAAATGCGGTGTTATATTTACAGTGTAGTAAATTTCAAAGATAAAAAGAGGATGACAATCAGTGTGAATTAGGAGGAATGGAAAATGTTATCAGTAAATGAATTTGCGAAGCATCTGGATTTGGCGTATTTAGCTCCGAATCTTCAGAAAAAGGACATTATTGAAGCCTGCGAGATAGCAAAAAAATATCATGTAAATGCGGTGAATGTAAATTCTTGTTGGGCAGAATTAGTCGTGAATGAACTGAAAGGAACAGATGTTGGTCCTAGTGCAGTAATTGGATTCCCGTATGGCGCAATGTCTACTAAGTCAAAGCTGTATGAACTCCAGGAGATGGTTGACCTGGGATGTACAGCATGCGATATGGTAATTAATATTGGCGCTGTGAAAGATGGAGATTGGGAACTTGTTCGTCATGAAGTGAGTGAGTTTGTTCGAATTTGTGGGGAAAATTGTGATACTAAGCTTATTTTTGAAGTTGGATTTTTAACAGATGAAGAAATTGCAAAGTTGACACAGATATGTTGTGAGTGCGGAGTAACATATGTTAAAACAGCAACGGGATCTCAGGCATTTCCAACAGAACATCAGGTAAGAATCATGAAAGAAAATCTTTCGGGAAATACAAAAATTAAAGTTTCAGGTGTACCTAGAACATTTACAATGTCAGCAGCACTGTATATGTTTGAACATCTTGGGGTCAGCCTTTGTGGAACGAGAAGCGCAGGAAGACTTGTTCAGGAATATAGTGATTATTTAAAAGAAGTAGAAACAAAATAGAATTTTAGGAGGATATTATGCAGACTGTTAATTATACACTGGCATCGCTGGTGGGTGGGAATATTCAGATTGTATCACAGGATGAAAGTTATGTAAGAAGAGCGCTTCACCAAAGTATTAGTTTTGAAGAATTTGAATTTCTTCAGAAAACAATTGATTATATTGGTGTAAGTGCAAGGTTTCGAGATGTAATCGATCTTTTTCATGTACCGGAAGGTGAAACACCGGCAGGATTTAAAATTGAATATAACATGAAAGAAAACCGTTATTTGGAGATTGACCTTGTTCGAAATATTTCATATGATAAGAACGGAAAGAAAAGACCTACTAAATTTATTTATTCAGCAGATACAGCGAATCCGTATGAAGTTGAACCGATTAAAAATCTCATTGGTAATTTAACATGCAATCCGGGTATTATTTATGATCTGTTTATTAACAATCCTGAGGCTAATGTTGGACACAAATTTAAAACAAGAAATGAGGTTATGAAAGAAATTGCGGATATATTAGGACCAGGGTGTGATATCAGTGTTGAGGTCAATAATCCGTTTGCAGACGAGAAACAGATTTTGGAAGAGGCGGAAGAATTTCGTGAAATGTTCTCTGACTATAGAATGGTTCTCAAGATTCCTCATACAGGCCCGGTTAACGCACAGAATGTGGGACAGCTGCTGGAAGGAGACAAACGCCTTTCAACACGTTGGAATGAGGCTAGTACAGCAGATTATTTAAGAGGACATAATCTGGCTCTCAAGATGAAAGAACATGGCTTTAGGATCAACTATACGCTGATGTTTGAACCATGGCAGACAGGAATGGCGCTTCAGGCAAAACCATATTTTATCAACAGTTTTGTACGGCAGCGCTTTGGGGTGACAACATATATTAATGGACTTTTAACAGCGTATCAGAAAACATTTGATGAAAGATTCCTGAAAGATCTTAGAACATTTATGATCCAGTGGGATATTCTTTCTAAAAATGATGAGGATGCAGATCTTCGCCTTGTAGAAAAAATTGCCAGAGAGACGATAGAATATAGAAAGATTAATGAAAAAGAAGGTTTTGACGGCATGGATGGCGTAAGACATAATCTGAGGATGCTTCGTAACTCAAATCTGGAAGATACAAGATTGATCATCTGCAGCATTGAAGGTTCAAGAATGTATCCGGAACTTGATAAGTTAATGGCAGAGCCGGAGTTCCAGGATATGACAGATAAGATCGTTGTCACGACAGAACCGGCATATCTTGCGCAGAATACTTCGGCACCACAGATTATTACATATCAGAGAAGATTTATGAATGCGGCAAATGGTGAGAAATAAGATTTAGAAAGGCGCCAATGCTAATTGGCGCCTTTGTGAATATTAACAGGAGGAAAAACTAAAGATGAGTAAGACCCGATTTTTTGTATTTGCTGTATATGTTGGTCTTCAATCTTTCTTACTCCAACTTGTCGATCAGCTGATCGGAGCGCGGTTAGTTCCAGGAGGAACAAAAGGATTCGTGTTTGTGGCTTTTCAAAGCTGGGCATTGTATTTTCTCTTAGGGAGCACTGTTAAAAAGGGACTAAAAGGCTTGGCGGGATATTGTATGGGGATTGTATTCGCGATCGTCATGCTTGAGGTGGGGGATATACTGGGAGAGTTGGGAATATTTGCAATTCCAGTTACAGCACTTATCATTGTTCCACTTATGATGTACTTTGAATATGCCCCGTTTTACATTAGTGATGTAGCAACGTTTTTTGTGGGAGCCGGTGCGTTCTATGGAATTTATAATTACGTAGATGAAATTACGATCATACAGGCCTCAACGATAGAAATACTGTATTGTGTATTGGGGCTGGGCAGTGGTTGGATGACGATTTTATTTAGAAACTGGTACGAAAATAAGCAATATCATTCATTAAAGTGATAAAGGAGGAAAATAGATGAGCAAACTTGATAAGCTTACACACATTAATGATATTTGTCTGTTTGTGAAAGATTTTCAGGGGGCATTGAAGTTTTATACAGAAAAATTTGGTTTTAAAATAAAGAGACTTCAGCCGGATCCAGAACATGCGAATTATGCGGAGTTTGAATTCCATGGAACTGCGGTGACATTATGGGAAAAGAAAGGTCTTTGTGAAGTTGTAGATCACAAATATATTGATGGTGATGGGCATCATTTTATGATAGCAGTTAAAGTGCCGGAACTTCAGGATGTTGATGATATTGCTGAAGAACTGATCGGAAATGGAGTAAATTGTCTTACACCTCCTACAACATATCCATTTGGATCCCGCGCAGCATATTTTCAGGATTATGAGGGAAATGTGTGGGAAGTATTTGCATGGGAAGAGGGAAATGGTCCGGGGCTTCTTTAAGGATTGCAGAAGAGCCGGAGTGAAAAGGAGGCACTTATGTCAAGAATTGCTTTGATCGTGTTAGATAGCTGTGGAGTTGGAGAACTTCCTGACGCTGCAGATTTTGGCGATACAGGAACGAATACAATCCGTCATGTAGATGAATATGTTGGCGGAATGAACATTCCAAATTTAAAAAAACTAGGATTATTTAATATAGACGATACAGGGCTGCGGCCAATTGAGGAGCCTGTAGGCTGCTTTGGCAAATCAAGAGAGAGGGGAAAAGCAAAAGATACAACAAACGGACATTTTGAGATTGCGGGACTTGTAGTAAAAACTCCGTTTAAAGTGTTTGGAGACGAGTTCCCTCAGAGAATAATTTCAGAGCTGGAAAAGCGGATCGGAACAAAAGTAATTGGAAATTATCCCGCATCGGGAACAGAAATAATTAAAGTATTGGGAGATGAACATGTTCGAACGGGATATCCTATTGTTTATCTTTCAGCAGATAGTTTGATGCAGATTGCAATGCATGAAAGTATTATCCCGCTGGAGCGGCAGTATGAAATCTGCCGGATCGCAAGAGAACTTCTGACAGGCGACGATACAGTAAGCAGGGTGATATGCAGACCTTTCACAGGTGAGAGTGGAAATTATTATCGTACAGAAAACAGAAAAGATTTCTCAATCGATCCTCCGGGAGAAACGGTATTAGACTTTTTGAAAGAAAAAGGGAAAGATGTAATTGCCGTAGGAAAGATAGAGGATATATTTAATCGGAGAGGGATCACAAAGATAGATCATACCAAAAATAATAGAGAAGGAATACAGGCAACATTAAAGTATTTGGATACAGATTATGACGGACTGCTTTTTGTGAATCTTGTGGATTTTGATATGTTATATGGACATAGGAACAATCCGAGCGGATATGCAGAAGCTTTAGAATACTTTGATAAATATCTTCCTTATATGATAGAGAAACTGGGGGAAGAGGATCTTTTGATCGTTACAGCTGACCACGGATGTGATCCGACGACACCGGGCACAGATCATACGAGAGAACATATTCCTATTTTGGTGTATGGTAAAAAGCTTAGAAAAGGAGTAAATCTCGGAGTAAGGGAGACTTTTGCAGATATAGCGGCAACTGTAGCAGAGTATTTTGGCTATGAATTTTCAACGGGAACATCGTTCCTTCAGGAAATTGTAGAATAGCAGACAGGAGGAAATATGGACAATTTTGAATTTATGTCACCGACGAAATTTATTCTTGAGAAAGATGCAGATTTGTTGTGCGGCAGCGAAGTGAAAAAGATTTCCGATAATGTCCTTTTTGTTCATTATGGAGATAATTTTACGTATGAGTCAGGACTTCATGCAAGAATAACAAAGGCTCTTGAGGAGGCGGGAGTTACGTGTTATGAATTGCCGGGAGTTGAACCAAATCCTAAGGTCGATCTTGTTCGTAAAGGTATTGAGTTATGTAAAAAACATACGATTGGCTGCATTTTGGCTGCCGGAGGAGGAAGTGTCATAGATACGGCAAAAGCAGTGGGAATCGGAGCGAAATATGATGGGGATGTCTGGGATTTCTATAGTAAAAAGGCGGTTCCGACAGGCTCACTCCCGGTAGGAACAATCATGACACTTCCTGCAACAGGAAGCGAAGGAAGTAACGGAAGTGTCATCAAGAATCCGGAAACAGGCGAAAGCGCAGATGTTATGGCGGATTTTATCAGACCGGTATTTACGCTGATGAACCCGGATCTGACACTTACGGTTCCGAAAAGACAAACGGTATTTGGAATTATCGACATGTTTTCTCATGTATTGGAAAGATATTTTTCAAGTTCTGTAAATACCTATCTGACAGATTATTTGTGCGAAGGCGTCATGAAATCGATCCTTGTCAATGCAAAAGCGCTTATGAAAGACCTCAAAGACTATAATGCCAGAGCAGAGCTTATGTGGACATCGATCGTAGCGCATAATGGACTCCTTGCAACAGGAAGAAATCAGGATTGGGCAACACATACAATAGGAGTGCAATTAGGAGCACAGTACAATTGTGTACATGGGGCAACACTTTCTGTTTTGTTCCCGAATTGGGCAAAATATGTATATAAGGAAAATCTGCCTAGATTTGTACAGTTTGCAAATCGGGTATTTGGAATAGAAATTGATCTCTATGATCAAGAAAAAACAGCGCTTGAAGGGATCGAAAAAATGGCAGAATTTTTCCATTCCATGGGAGGACCGGCAACATTAGCAGATCTTGGGGTGGAAAATGATGAAAAGATACGTCAGATGGCGGAGGACGCATGCCGGTTCGGCTCCATAGGAGGACTAAAAGCGTTAGATGCAGATGATGTCGAAGCAATTTACAGACTTTCCATGTAATACGGAATCAAGTGTTTTGGGGAGGAAAGTATGAAATACGAAATGGGTATCAGTGGCGCGATCATTGTTTCCGGACATAATGGATACGAGCCATTTATCGGTTCGGTTGCTATCAAAGGGGACAGGATCGAGAAAGTCGTAGAGGGAAGTTTGGAGAAAGAGGACTGCGGGAAATGGATCGATGGCAGTGGCAAGATTCTCATGCCGGGACTTGTGAATGCGCATTGCCATGGGGATATGACACTGGCAAGAGGCTTAGGAGATGATCTTACACTTCTTGAACAGAATGAAAAATTTGCCGACACCGAGTGGTTTTATACGCTTATAAGTGATGAAGACCGTTATTATTCCAGGCAATTAACATATTGCGAAGCACTTCTTTCTGGTACGACATTTATAATGGAGAACATGTACTGGGGACTTGGAGAAGATTCTGTTAAGGCAATGGTTGAGACGGGGATTAAAGGAGCTCTTGCAGAAGATATAAGAGTGAGTTTTGTAAGACCGGATGATTTTGTTTCAGATGCATTTTTGGAAGCATATGGGGAAGTGTGCCAAAAGAATGGAATATTGCCGATACTTGGCGGAATATCTGAAGAAGATTATGAGACGGGACGTTTAAAAAGAATTCTGGAGATCGCCCGAAAGCATGACATGAAACTTACATGCCACTTGGCAGAAAATACTTGGCGAAGAGACATGGTAAGAGAAAGATATAACACGACTGCCATTGATTATTTGTATGAGACTGACCTTCTTGGGAGTGATGTGATAGGCTCTCATGTTGTTTACGCAACTGATGAAGAAGTTAAGCAATTAAAGGAAACAGGTACAAAAGTTGTGAATACGCCGCTTTGCGAGATGAAGATCTGTGATGGCATAGCGCCTATTCCGGAAATGGTAAAGCAGGGGGTTACAGTCTGCTTAGGAACGGATGGAGGTATGTGGAACAATTCGAATGATATTTTCCGCGAAATGAAAGGAATGGCACTTCTGCATACCATCAATAGTGGAATACGAAGCCTTACAAAGAAAGAAATATTGGATATGGCAACGATCAATGGGGCGAAGTGCTTTGGATTGGAAAAAGAGATGGGTACGATCGAAGAAGGAAAGAAAGCAGACCTTCTTTTGATCGAGACAAATACTCCGCATATGCAGCCAATTCGTGTGGGAGCAAATGAAAATGTAACATCAGCAATTGTTTTTAATGCAACAGGACAAGATGTCACAGATGTGTTCGTTAACGGCAGACATGTCGTATCAAATGGAGAACTTCTTACAGTGAAGGTAGAAGAGATCATGAATAAAGTAAAAGCCGCTTCAGAGAAAATAGCGGATTATTTACAGAAACAGTAGCATGAAAAAGGAAAGGAAGGGTATTAGTATGAAGAAAAAAGTTTTATCAATGTTACTGACAGCAGCGCTCGTTATGAGTATGGTAGCAGGATGTGGTGGCGGAAAAGACAAGGCTGCCCAAGGATCCGACAAAGCGGACAACGGAGAAAAGCAGTATAAAGTAGCGCTTGTTGTCAACCAGAAATTCGGAGACAAAGCTTCCATGGACGATCTTGCAAAAGGTGCAGATCAGGCAGCAGAGGATTTTGGAGTGGAAATTAAGAAGCTGGAATCAGCTGAAGCATCTAAGTTTGAAGAAGATGTTCGTGCGATGGCAGATGCAGGATATGATCTGATCGTAACTACATATCCGTATATGACAGACGCTACAAAGCTTGTTTCACAGGAATATCCAGATACTAAATTTGCAGGCGTTTTCCAGACGATCAATCAGGGAGACGAAAAGTTTGAAAATGTCTGGGATACAGAGTTCCATGGTGAAGGCGCATTCTATCTTGGCGGATATATTGCCGGTAAACTTACAAAAGCGAACCATGTAGGGTTCATCGTTGGAGGAGAAGAACCAACACCGAATGCTGAGGGGAATGGCTTTATGATGGGAGTTCTTGCGGCTAATCCAGAGGCAACAGTTGAGTTCGCCTATGTAGGAAGTTATGAAGATCCGGCTAAGGCAAAAGAAATTGCAAGCGCTATGATTTCTCAGGGATGTGATGTGCTTCAGACAGATTCTGGCGCCTCAAATGCAGGTGTTGTAGAAGCAAGTAAGGATGCCGGTATTCTCTGCGCAGGTGAAATTACAGATTATTATGATGCATATGAAGGCTTCTATGGAATCGAAGGAATCGGTTTTGGGGATACAGCATATAAAGCAATTGAAATGCTGATCAACGACAACTTTGAAGGTGGAACACATGGTATCCGTGATCTTACAAATGGTGGATACTTTATGGATTGGGATTCTTTCAATAGATTTGCAGATGCAAATGAAGAGTACAGCGAAGTCATGAAAGCAGCGATCGCAGATGCTCAGAGCTTAGAGGAACAGATCAAAGACGGAAGTCTCGAGATCCCGTTTGACACAGAAGTACCAAGCTGGGACAGAATAAAGACAACATACGGTAAATAAAAATCATATGTAAATAGTCCCCGCTTGCGTGTATATACACAATATGGCGGGGACGTCTATAAGACACAGATACAAAAGAGGCTGAACACGCATAGCAGTGGAAGGAGAACTGACATGGAAGAAAATGTAAACAGGGCATCGGCTCCAAAAGCAGAGAATGAAGGGGTGTATCATCTTCAGTTGAAAAAGGGAGACGTACCACCGTACGTAATATTACCTGGAGCGCCAGAAAGAACCGTTAAAATAGCTAAAAATTGGGAAAATGTAAAAGAAGTTGCATCCTACAGAGAATATAAAACAGTAACAGGAACATATAAAGGCGCAGAATTAGCTTGTACATCAACAGGAATCGGAGGTCCGAGTTCAGAGATTTGTCTTCACGAGTTAAATACATTAGGCGTTCATACCTGCATTCGTGTGGGCACAACAGGGTGTATCGTACCAGAGTTTGATCTTGGAGATTTGATCATACCGGTTGCGGCATATAGAAAAGATGGGACGTCTGCTACATATGTAGAGCCAGAATTTCCGGCGTTTGCAAATCCTTATGTTGTAATGGCGCTGATCGAGGCGTGTGAAAGACTTGGTTTTAGATACGGACTTGGTCTGGATTATACGGTTGGTTCCTTTTATATCGGACAAGGAAGACCTCTGAATGAAGATGGATCAGGATACTGGCCGTCATTTGCAGAAAAAATCATTCCGGACCTGCAATCAGCCGGTGTTACGAATATTGAAATGGAGACATCCGGTCAGCTTGTTGTAGGGTATCTTCACGGAATGAGAATGGGAGCAATTCTTTCTGTGATTTCTAACCGTGTTCTCGACAGATGGGGAGACAACGGCGGTGAAGAAAAAGCTTGTTTGGCAGCAGCTGAAGCAATGAAAATACTTCAGGAGTGGGATGAATCAGGGGAAGTTAAACTGAGTGCAAAACTGAAGAGATAAAAAGAGGGTGGACTTATGGCAACAGCAGTAGAAATGTTGAATATATCTAAATTTTATCCCGGTGTGGTTGCGACAGACAATGTATCTTTGCGTGTAGATGAAGGGCAGATACTTGGCTTGATCGGAGAAAACGGAGCGGGAAAATCTACTATGATGAACATGCTTTACGGTATGACAGAACCGGATATCGGTGAGATCAGATTGTTTGGAAAAAAAGTACGAATCCAGTCTCCTAATATGGCGATAAAATTAGGGATAGGAATGGTGCATCAGCATTTCATGCTGATGCCAAATCTGACCGTACTTCAGAATATTATTCTTGGAAATACGCCGACAAAAAACGGCTTGATCGACGTGAAAACGGCGAAAGAAAAAATAGAAGAGATCATGAAAAAGTATGATCTTCCGGTCAATCTTGATGAGAAGATCTACCAGCTGTCAGTAGGTGAAAAGCAGCGAGTCGAGATAATCAAAGCGCTTTACAGGGATGCAAAAGTGCTGATCATGGATGAACCGACGGCAGTCTTGACACCGACGGAGACAGATAAACTGTTAGTTGTATTAAAACAATTAAAAGCGCAGGGCTGTGCAATTATTTTTATCACGCATAAATTGAGAGAAGTTATGGCTATTACGGATAAAATCGTTGTAATGCGTAAAGGTCTTGTAACAGGTGCGCTCGACACAGCAGAAGCACATACAGATGGTCTGTCTAATATGATGGTTGGCCGTAAAGTAAATTTAGAGATCCCCAGAAAAGAATATGATCCAGGAGAAACTGTGCTTGAAGTTGAGGGCTTGAAAGCGCTCAATCAGAGAGGGCTTCCGGCGCTTAGAGGTGTAGATCTCAAAGTGCATAGAGGAGAAATTGTCGGAATCGCAGGAGTAGAGGGAAATGGACAGACAGAGCTGATCGAAACGATTTCAGGGATGCTCAAACCAACAGAGGGGAAAGTGCTGTTCAAAGGTGAAGACATAACCGAGTATTCCGTAAGAAAACGTAGAGAAGACGGAATGTCGCATATACCGGAAGATCGTTTGAAAATGGGAAGTGCAAAAGATTGCACGATCAGAGATAATCTTATCTTAAACAGATATTATCAGAAACCATATTGTAAAATGGGGATTTTAAACAGTGGAAAATTACATGATATGTCTGAACAATTATGCAGAGACTTTGGCGTAAAAACCCCTGACTCTGATTATCAGTTGGGGACATTGTCAGGCGGAAATATGCAGAAAGTAATTTTTGCAAGGGAGATGGAGGCAAATCCGGATCTTTTGATAGCAGCACAGCCGACAAGAGGAGTAGATATCGGAGCCATTGAATCTATTCATAAGAAAATTGTAGAAGTTCGTGACTCAGACAGAGGTGTTCTTCTTGTAAGCGCTGAATTAGATGAAATATTATCTCTTTCTGATAGAATTCTTGTTATGTATGAAGGGGAAATTATGGCAGAATTCTTAAGGGGAGAGGCAGATGAAAGAAAGATCGCAGTATATATGACCGGTGCAAAGAGACAGGAAAAAGGTGGTGAGAGCAATGGAGAATAAGAAAAAAAGTAAAATTATTTCGGCTCTTGGAATAGTGGGCAAGCAAGTAGGCTTGATCATTGTAGCTCTGTTGCTTGCGACAATCTTCCTTGCAGCTTCTGACTACGATCCGTTTGCTATTATACGTGGTATATGGAACAGTATGACTTCGGACATTGCAGGTACGATCCGTTGGATGACACCGTTAGCTCTTGCCGGTCTTGCAGTATGTGTGACATATAAAGCGAAAGTGTTTAATCTGGGCGTTGACGGCCAGCTGTACATGGGAGCGGCGGCAGCAACAGCAGTGGCGGTGAATCTTCCCGTTGATCTTAATCAGGGAGTATCTGTTGTAGTTGTATTTTTTGCGGCTATGCTTGCAGGCGCCGCATTTGCGATGATACCGGCTCTTATGAAAGTGTATCTGAATACAAATGAAATAGTATCCACTTTGCTGCTGAATTTTATTGCAGAATTATTTATTGAATATCTGGTAACGGGCCCTCTTAGAGACCCGGCAGAAGGAACCAACTTAAACGCAAGTGCGGTCCTTCCGGAAAATACTTGGCTGCCGCGGCTTTCCTGGCTCCATCCATCTTCTGCTAATATAGGATTTTATATCGCGATCATCGTAATGGTGGTGTTAGCATTTGTATTTTTTAAAACATCATTTGGTCATGAGATCAAGATCGTTGGTTCGAATCCAGTACTTGCGAGATATTCTGGTATGAAGCCTAAAAAAACGATCATTCAGGTTATGGCGATCAGCGGCGCTATTGGAGGGATTATCGGTGCAATAGAAGTGACGGCAGTACAGCATAGACTGCTTGCTGGTTTCAACCCTGATTTTGGTATGACAGGAATTGTTGTCTCGCTCTTGGCAAATAATAATCCGATCGGTGTGTTCTTTTCAGGCGCTTTCTTTGGAGCTCTTCATAATGGCGGTATCAATATGGAACGTATCACCGATGTGCCGTCAGCAGTTACGGATATTGTAACAGGTATTATATTCTTGACGATTGGAGCAAAATTTGTGCTTCCGAAGATAAAAAAAGCAATTGCAGCAAAAAAATCTGAGAATAAAGGAGGAAAAACGGTATGAATGTAGCAGTTATTACAGATACTTTAGCATCCATGATCAGGATTGCGACTCCTTTGATGCTCATGGCTCTTGGCGGTCTGTTGTGTGACAGAGCGGGCGTATTTAACATTGCTATGGAAGGGTTTGCTCTCGTGGGCGCTTTTGCGGCAGTTGCGGCAGTGCAGTTTTCAGGAGGCAGTGTTTGGATGGGACTTTTGGCAGCAATCCTGGTAGGCGCATTATACAGCGCGCTTTTCGGCTTGTTTGTTACGAAATTTAAAGCAGATAATATTATCGCTTCTATTGCGATGAATACGTTAGGCGCAGGTTTAACATCCTATCTTCTGAGAGCTATTTTTGGAGTGCAGGGTGCATTTGCGCCAGATAAAATAAATAAATTACCGATGATCCAAATTCCGATCATTAAAGATATTCCTATTTTGAAATGTATTAGCGGGCAGAGTATCGTGACGTATTTTACGGTACTATTGATCATTGCTATTTTCATTATGTTGTTCCGCACAAAAACAGGACTTGCAGTTTGTGCAGTTGGGGAATCGGATGTAGCAGCAAGAACAGCAGGTATAAAACCAGAACTGGTCAAATGGAAAGTGATTTTGATATCTGGAGCACTGTCAGGACTTGCAGGAGCCTATTTATCTACAATTTCCGTATCCCAGTTCTCGGAAAATATGATCCAAGGACGTGGTTTTACAGCATTTACAGCCTATGTATTTGGTGGATCACATCCAATATTTGCATCACTGGTATCTTTATTGTTTGGACTTGCAGAGGCGATCGGAATCCGAATCGAACTTATGGGGATGGATATTTCCCCATCCATTATCAGCATGTTCCCATATATGCTTGCAATCGCGGCACTTGCGGTTAGTTCTTATATGATGAAGCGGAAACTGAAAGGTACTGTGAAAATGAAAAAGAAAAAGGAGAAGTTAGCATGAAAGAGCAAACAGCAATAAATGCCATAAGAATTTTGTCGGCTGACGCAATTCAAAAGGCAAAATCAGGACATCCGGGGCTTCCTTTGGGAGCAGCTCCTATTGCATATGAGTTATGGGCGCATCACATGTCCCATAATCCTAAAAATCCTAAATGGATGAATCGGGATAGATTTATTTTATCGGCGGGACATGGTTCGGCTATGTTGTATTCGCTGCTTCATCTTTTCGGGTATGGGGAATTAAGTGTGGAAGATTTAAAGCAGTTCCGTCAACTTGATTCTCTTACACCAGGACATCCGGAATATCGCCATACGGTTGGAGTGGAAGCTACAACTGGTCCTTTGGGAGCCGGATTGGGGATGGCGGTAGGAATGGCTATGGCGGAGAAATATCTTGCAGCGAAATTTAACAAAGAAAATTATCCGGTAATAGACCATTATACCTATGTTTTGTGTGGAGACGGCTGTCTTATGGAAGGAATTTCATCTGAGGTGATGTCTCTTGCGGGAACATTAGGGCTTGGAAAGTTGATCGTACTTTATGATTCAAACTCTATTACTATAGAAGGAGGAACAGATCTTGCGTTTACAGAAGATGTGACGAAACGTTTTGAGGCATTTGGTTTTCGTACATATACTGTGCAAGATGGAAATGATATAGAAGCCGTAGGAAGAGCAATAGAAAAAGCCAAAGAGGAATCGGATAAACCAGCCTTTATTAAGATTACTACCAAGATTGGATATGGTGTTCCTGCAAAAGAGGGGAAAGCCTGTGCGCATGGAGAACCTCTTGGAGAAGAAAACGTAAAAATTTTAAGAAAAACATTAAATTGGCCATGTGAAGAGCCTTTTAAGATTCCGGATGAGGTATATGATTTCTACAAAGAATTGGCATCTCAGGGTGAAGAAAAAGAAACTGTTTGGAATGCGATGATGGAAGAGTACGCAAGAGAATATCCGGACTTAAAGGCAGAGTTAGAGCGCTGGTTTGATGAAGATCGTGAAGATAACTTGATCGAGGACGTTGATTTCTGGAAGAGAGAAGGAAAGGCAGAGGCTACAAGAAGTATTTCTGGTAAGGCGTTGAATTATATCAAAGATAAGATGCCAAATCTTGTTGGAGGATCTGCTGATTTAGGACCATCGAATAAAACGATCATGAGTGAAGCAGGGGAATTCTCTAAGGAAACACCTGACGGAAGAAATATTCATTTTGGAGTGCGTGAAATTGGAATGACTGCAATTGCGAACGGAATGCTTCTGCATGGTGGTTTAAAAACATATACGGCTACATTTTTTGTTTTTGTTGACTATATGAAACCTATGCTTCGCTTATCCTCTTTGATGCAGATTCCGCAGATCGCAGTACTTTCTCATGACAGTATCGGCGTTGGGGAAGATGGACCGACACATGAACCGATAGAACAGCTTGCAATGCTTCGTTCCATGCCGAACATGTATGTATTCCGTCCTGCTGATGAAATCGAGACAAAAGCGGCATGGTATACTGCAGTGACATCAAAACGAACGCCGACGTGTCTTGTGGTTTCCAGACAGAATCTTCCAGTACTTGCGGGGACGTCAAAAGATGCCCTTTTTGGAGGATATGTGCTCAGAAAGGAGAAAAAATCGGAAGCAGATCTGTTAATGTTTGCAACTGGTTCAGAAGCAGGCCTTGCAGTAGAAGCAGCGGAGAAACTTGAAGAACAAGGAATTTCAGCCAGAGTAGTAAGTATGCCGTGTATGGAATTGTTTGAGGAGCAGACGAAAGAATATAAGGAATCCGTAATTCCTGCAAATGTGAAAAAACGCGTTGCGATAGAAGCGGGCTGCAGCATGCCATGGTACAAGTATGCAGGAATTGATGGCTGCTTTGTTACAATGGACACATTCGGGGCGTCTGCACCGGCAGGACAACTATTTGAAAAGTATGGATTTTCAGTAGATAATGTGGTTACAACAATAGAAAATTATATGAGAAATAAGTAAATCACTGCTTTTAAAGAGTTATAAAGCGTGATATAATCAAATAAGAATTTATGGGGAAAGATCTTTGATCTGCACGGTTGTAACAGGGAGTAGGAGAGAATGTGAGTAGAAAAGAAGAACGATTGAATCAAGTGGTTGATATTCTGAAAAAACGGAATAGTGCGACAATTAAAGAATTAGCGGTCTTATTGGATGTTTCTGAGATGACGATTCGCAGAGATATGGAAATGCTTAAAGCAAAGGGAATTATACTGGATATTCCCGGAGTGGCTGTTTTAAATGCTTCTGCAGCAGATGAGGCAGATAAATATTTATTGTCTATGGCAACTACATTTCATGCAAAAGAAAAAGAACGCATAGGACGATATGCGGCGACGCTGATACATGATGATGATTGTATTGTCATTGACAATGGATCCACAACAGAATGTCTGGCGGATAATATAGGACCGGATAAGAAAATTTCTGTTTTTACATGCAACCTGAACATTGTAAATAAGGTATGTAATCATCCGAATGTTTCGATTATTTTTGGCGGAGGATATTACCATCCGGATACAACTTTGTTTGAATGTGAGGAAAGCATTGCATTGTTAAAAAAAGTGCGTGCAACGAAAGCTTTTCTTTCGGCAGCAGGCGTGCATGAGTCGATGGGGATTACCGGGATGAATAGTTATGAACTGACAATAAAACGAGAATTGATTCAAACAGGAGCAGAAAAGATCTTATTAGTTGATTCAAGTAAATTTGGATTGATAAAACCGTGGTTTATAACAGATTTGGAGATATTTGACCGTATAATCACCGATACGGACATTACACAAGAGTGGGTAGAAATTATAGAAAAAAAAGATATTATGCTGGATATTGTATAGCATGATATCTGGGGCAGAATGGAGATATTTTGCCGATCACGAAAATACAAAATCGCTGTATCACAATCAATATAAGGGATACAGCGATTTTGTATGTGCTGTGTTTAGCAAGGAAATTATGTCCTCGCCCCAATTTTCGGGCACCCAAATCGTTCCATGGCGTTGTTAATTCATTTAACAACCGGAGCGCTTTTTTATGAGCGCCGGAATCGAACACCTAACTATATACACAATATTTTTTTCGCGTTTCATCTATGTAATCATCTATGTATTTTATAAAAACATCTCTTCTGCGCATTTTTCCATTTTTTATCTTCCATATGTATAGATTTATCATAATACGCATTTTTATAAATCTACAAGGAAATAATACAATTAACATGTTTCTTTGATCTAGTAAGTTAAAAAGAAGGTCTGCATAAACAAAAATTTGCCTGCATAGATTGTAAAAAACGAGTGTGGGAGAGCATCCTTGAAAGATTACATAGAAGAACGGGCGATGGAAATAGCGAACTATATTATTCAGGAGAAAGCGACAGTAAGGCAGACGGCAAAAAAGTTCGGGATAAGTAAATCTACGGTACATAAAGATGTAACAGAAAGGCTTTTGCTGATCAATCCGCCATTGGCAAAGGAAGCAAGGAAAGTTCTGGATATGAATAAATCGGAACGTCATATACGCGGAGGACTTGCGACTAGAGAAAAATATCTCCACCAGCATGAACTTATGGTATAATGAATACAAGATGTACAGCGGAAACAACAAGGACTGGCTCCGGACATGGCAAAAGCGATGCCGGAGCCGATTTTATATAGTGAAGAAATACAATATAAGAGAAAGGCATGGGGAGGCTCCATGAAAAAGGATAGAACTTTAAGAAAAAGGCTGCTGCGAGGGTTTATCTTTGCGGCGCTGATCCCGGTTATGATTTTTGCACTTTTTTCTCAGATAAATTTTTGGAGAGGAATGAAAGCAGACATGGAGAGGCAGATAAAGCATAATCTGCTGACTTCAGAGCGATGTCTGAATATGATGCTGGATAAATATGGAACACTTATGTATGATTTCAGTACGGATGAAAAGATAACAGAGTCTGTCCGTGTTTTGGCAGAAGGAGAAAATAAGGATAAACGTGAAGCCGTCCAGAGAGAAATGCGCCATATTTGTGTTGGTAACGCAGAAGTAATGGGTATCACTGTTCAAACGGTCAATGGAAACAGAATCTCATATGACCAGTTTAACAATATGAAGGACAGTGATACGTGGCTAAAAAGTACAGGGATTCCTGCGATAGAAGAAAATGAAATTTATTATGGAACAGCAGTTTATATAGCAGAAAGCGGAAAAGAAATTCCCTTATTTGAGATCGCGGCAAATATTATTTCAGGCGGCGAAGTGGTAGGAAAAGTGATTTTTAGTATCCGTGAGAAAGCTGTGCAGGATGCGTTGACAGCGGGGATAGACATAGAAAGCTACCTTTTGGATGGAAAGCAGATCATCAGTGCGGCGGATACATCTTTGATAGGGAAAAAGTTAGAAGATGTGAAGGTGGAAACAAATCGTTATACAGAAAAGGAAAATAAAATGAGCGGTTTTACGATCTGTAATGTACAGCCGCTCTCTGTTTATGATCATATGATAGAGCGACAGATCCTGCTTTTGGTTTGTATTGCGGTTATTGTGACGATTGTTATGTTCCTGCTGATTTCTTTTATGACGAAACCGTATCTGTGGGAGGTAGAAGAGTGGATGTCTGCGATGAACCGTGTAGAAAAGGGAGATTTTTCAGTTAAAATAGCAGGTGGTAAAAAAATGCCTGAGGAGATACAAAAGATAGAGAATGGATTCAATGACATGGTTGCGCATATGGAAGATCTGATGGAACAGGTAAAACAAGCTGTCGTAGAGCAGAAAAATGCGGAATTATATGCATTAGAGGCGCAGATAGATCCGCATTTTCTATACAATACGCTAGATACGATTAATTGGAAGGCGATTGAAAACGGACAGTATGAAATCAGCGAAATGGTAGGTGCTCTGGCAGACATATTGCGATATACGGTATATAATATGGGTGGGACGACGACTGTTTGCCAGGAGTTAGGATGGCTGAATCAATATATTCTTTTGCAGGATGCGAAAAAAGGAAAAAAGATAGAAGTCAGGCTTCGGGTGCCAGAAAAATTTTTAGGATATAAAATCCATAAACTGATTCTGCAGCCACTAGTGGAAAATGCAATCCGCCATGGTTTTACAGGAAAAGAAGAAAAAGATATTCTCGTGATACAGATGAAGGAATCTGAAGATCAGTTACATATTATAATCGTGAACAACGGAGAAACCATCCCTCCAGAGACTTTAGAAAAGTTAAATGATGAAAATACAGAATTAGACGGGCATATGGGGGTTGGAAACGTAAGAAAGCGGTTGAAATTATATTATGGAGAAAAAGCAGCTCTTTATTTTGAAAGTGAAGAAGACAGTTATACCAAAGTACATCTGTTCATACCGGTAAAGGAGGAAAACACATGCGGATTATAATCGTGGAAGATGAACTGCTTATCCGGGAAGGACTGGCAAAACTCCTTGTCAGGATTAATCCGGATTATGAGTTGGTTGGAACAGCGGGAGATGGCATAGAAGGGTATGGACTAATCCGTGACAAGAAGCCCGATCTGGTCATTCTAGATATATATATGCCTAAAATGGACGGACTGGAAATGCTAAAAAGGATCAGACAGGAAAATATAGAATGCAGATTTTTAGTACTGACAGCACATTCTGATTTTAATTATGCGAAACAGGCAATCGAACTTGGAATTGAAAACTATCTTTTGAAACCGATCAAAGTAGCAGAATTAAAGAAAGCACTCTATCAGATAGAAGAAAAGATGCTGCGCGAGCAAAGTAAGGAGTCGGCATTTTCTCTGGATAACATTTTTATGGGATGTTTAAACGGACAACTTCATCCGACGGATGCTTTTCATCAGATGACAAAGGAAAAGTATGGCTTTACTGTAGAAGAAAATGCCGCCTTGTTTATAGTCTGGATGGGAAACCAATATCATAAACTAAAGCGGGAAGCGAAACTACAAATGGAAAGGGTAGCAGATCATGTGCTGGATTTTTCTATACATAGCGTAGAAGCGGATGCGTGGGACTCTCTGATCATGATCATATATAGAATAACAGACAAAAAGTCAAAATATGAATATTTTCAAAAATCGGTTGTCCCAGTTCTGTGCAGGGCTCTGCAATGTCCCTTGATCTGCATTTGGAGAGAAATGGACCATATGATAAATATGGCAGGAGAATTGCAGATAATACAAAGAGAAAGAGAATGGAATCTTTTGTTTGACCGCGGTGCGTTGATACGTAAAGAGGATATTGACGCGATTCATCCGCTGCCTGTAAAGTATCCTCTTGAACTGGAAGAACAAGGGAAGCAGGCTGTATTAAATAATGATCGGGAGAAAATACGGAAATGCTATTATAAATTATATGATTATCTTCGGAGCGACCCACATGAGCCAAAAGCAATAAAAGAGACGCTTATTCGCTATAATTTATTTATTGTCAATACATATAAGACGATAAAAGAATTGGAATCTGAGCTGGAGATACAGGGAGTCATGGGGAGGATCGCGGATGCGATCAGCTGGGAACAAATACGAAGGGCAATGGAAAAATTTTTCCGGATCCTTCTCCTAGATTCGCAAGAGGAGGAAGGAGACGCCCAGTTAAGTGTACTGGTCAAAAAAGCAAAAAAACTGATGAGGCGATACTATGATCAAGGAATTACACTGGAGGAGATCGCTGACCGTCTGTTTGTATCAGAAGAATATTTAAGTCAGCAGCTGAAAAAGGAAACAGGTGTAAGTTTCAGTGAGACGATGCGAAAATACAGGATAGAGAAAGTAAAACAGCTTCTTTTGAATACGCATTTGAAATTGAATCAGATTGCAGAGCTTGCGGGATATTCAGATCCTAAATATATGAGCAGGGTGTTTAAAGAGGAGGTAGGAGTGCTCCCAAATGAATTTCGAAAGTTAGTTCATTAAAAATTTCCCCCTTTTTTAGAAATTTCTTCCTTTTCATTAGCGAATTATGTGCTATGATACGAAAGACTTCAAAGAGATAACAGAATATGTACCTTGCCGGACGAATTCCGTCTGCCTGAAAGGCATGTATTACGAGGCGCCGGAAGGGTATACTATAGGAGAAGTGAAAAAGAGGAGAGATGATCATGTGTGAAATGAAAATTACATTTAAAAATCCAGAGGAAATTCTTGATTTTGTAAACACAGTTTCCAAATATGATTTTGATATGGATCTGAAGAAGGGCAGAGTTGTTGTAGATGCAAAGTCTTTACTAGGTATTATGCATCTTGGGATCAATAATATAATCGAATTGCAGGTCTATGAGGATAATTGTGAAGAACTAACACAAGAGATTTCCAAGTATGCTGCATAGGACTGCTTGTTTGATAAAACTTCCCGGCGTATAATATACGTTGGGAAGTTTTATTCTGCTTAAGAAGTTTTTTGATCGTCTAAAGAAGGAAGGGTGGGAGGATATGGTAAAATATAAAATAGAGAAAGAGCGGCTTTTATTTGATAATAAAGCATTGGCGGCACTGATCATCCCATTGATCATAGAACAGCTTTTGGCTGTGTTTGTTGGGATGGCAGATTCGATCATGGTTGCCAGTGTAGGAGAGGCAGCTGTATCGGGAGTGTCGCTGGTGGATAATATTATGATATTATTCATCAATGCGTTTGCTGCTCTTGCTACAGGTGGAGCGGTTATTGCGGGTCAGTACTTGGGACAGAAAAATGAAAAGGAATCTTGTAAAGCTGCGACGCAGATGATATGGTTTATCACAATATTGTCGCTTATTATCATGGGATGCCTCTATTTGGCAAAGTGGTTTATCCTGCATGTAGTGTTTGGACAGATCGATGCAGATGTAATGGCCCATGCAAATACATATCTATTGATCGTGACGGCATCGATCCCGTTTATTGCGCTGTATAATGGCGGCGCAGCTATTTTCAGAGTAATGGGGAATTCTAAAGTTTCTATGCAAGTATCTATTATTATGAATGTGATCAATGTGACGGGAAATGCAGTTTTGATCTTTGGTTTTCACAGGGGAACAGAAGGTGTCGCGATTCCTACATTAGTTTCACGAATTATTGCAGCAGTATTGATCATCGGTTTGTTGGCACAGGAGAAAAGAATCATTCATATAGAGAAATCTCTGCGGTACAGACCTGATTGGAGGATGATAAAAAGGGTTCTGGGAATTGGTATTCCAAACGGATTGGAAAACAGTATGTTCCAGCTGGGGAAAATTATTGTGTTGAGTCTGGTCTCTACTTTTGGCACATACGCAATCGCAGCTAATGCGGTGAGTAACGCAGTGGCAAATTTTCAGATCCTTCCCGGTATGGCAATTAATCTGGCTATTACAGCCGTAATTGCACGATGTGTCGGAGCGGGAGATTATGAACAGGTGCAATATTTTACAAAAAAATTGATAAAATTGGCGTATTTGTGTATGTGGGCGGTAAATATCCTGATTTTCTTTTTGCTTCCGCTGATCTTATGGGCATATAATCTGTCAGATATTACGGCAGAGATGACACGAAAGATTTTATATTTTCATAGTATAAGCTGTATGCTTATATGGCCAATATCATTCTCTTTGCCGTCAACACTGCGGGCTGCAGGGGATGCGGCGGTAACAATGGTGATTGCTTTGGTATCTATGTGGATCTTCAGAATCGTATTCAGCTATGTATTGGGAGGCTATCTGAAGATGGGGGTATTTGGTATCTGGGTTGCTATGGTAATTGACTGGTGCGTCCGTTCTATATGCATGAGTATTCGGTACAAGAGCGGTAAATGGAAATTGATCCGGAGTATTTGATGGTTGATGTGAAGTGTTTAATATAGGCAGGGGTTTGGGAAAATGCTTGTAAAAGCAGAAAGTCTCACTTATAATAAAGACGTATACCGTTGGCGGAAATAGGGAATATATGGATATAGACAGTAAGATGCCGACAGGGAACAAAAGAAAATAGTAGGATAACGGGAGGGAAACCGTGAAAAATGAATTAGTGATTGTTCTTGATTTTGGCGGACAGTATAATCAGCTGGTTGCAAGGCGTGTCAGGGAATGTAAGGTGTATTGTGAAATATATTCATACAAGACCGATATTCAGAAAATCAAAGAAATGAATCCGAAAGGAATTATCCTGACAGGAGGGCCAAATAGTTGTTATGAGGCAGATTCACCGACATACTCAGAAGAGTTATTTAAATTGGGTATACCGGTCCTGGGTCTGTGCTATGGCGCGCAGCTTATGACGCATGTACTGGGCGGTGAAGTGAAGAGGGCAGATGTACGCGAGTATGGAAAAACAGAAGTGCTTATTGACAAAAAGCAGTCTAAAGTGTTCGAGGATGTGGCCTCACAGACTGTTTGCTGGATGAGCCATTTTGACTATATCGCGCAGGTTGCCCCAGGCTTTGAGATTACGGCCCATACGGCGGATTGTCCAGTTGCGGCGGCAGAAAATGAGGCAGAAAAGTTATATGCGATTCAGTTCCATCCGGAAGTGCTGCATACGGCAGAAGGAACAAAGATGATCAATAATTTTGTGAAAAAAGTCTGTGCATGTTCCGGCGATTGGAAAATGGATGCCTTTGTTGAAAATTCTATCAAAGAGATCCGTGCCAAGGTGGGGGACGGAAAAGTCCTTTGTGCATTGTCAGGCGGTGTGGATTCTTCTGTGGCTGCCGTTATGTTGTCTAAGGCGATTGGAAATCAGTTGACATGTGTCTTTGTCGACCACGGTCTTTTGCGAAAAAATGAAGGTGATGAAGTAGAGGCTGTGTTCGGACCGGACGGACCGTATGATTTGAACTTTATCCGTGTGAATGCCCAGGAGCGTTTCTATGGAAAGCTAAAGGGTGTGGAAGAACCGGAGAAAAAGCGGAAGATCATAGGGGAAGAATTTATCCGTGTGTTTGAAGAAGAAGCAAAGAAAATCGGCGCAGTAGATTTCCTTGTACAGGGAACCATTTATCCAGATGTTGTAGAAAGTGGTCTGGGAGGAGAATCCGCTGTGATTAAATCTCACCACAATGTTGGGGGATTACCGGATTATGTGGATTTCAAAGAAATCATCGAGCCGTTGCGTGATTTGTTCAAAGATGAGGTTCGTAAAGCCGGACTGGAAATGGGAATTCCGGAACATCTTGTATTTCGTCAGCCGTTCCCAGGTCCCGGACTTGGTATCCGTATCATCGGAGAAGTGACGGCAGAGAAGGTGAAAATGGTACAGGATGCAGATGCTATCTATCGTGAGGAAATTGCAAATGCAGGGCTGGACAGAAGCGTCGGCCAGTATTTTGCGGGGCTTACAAATATGAGAAGTGTGGGCGTCATGGGGGACGAAAGGACCTATGACTACGCAGTGGCATTAAGAGCTGTAAATACAGTAGACTTTATGACGGCAGAAGCGGCGGAGATACCGTTTGAAGTGTTGAATAAAGTCATGAGCAGGATCATAAATGAAGTGCGTGGTGTGAATAGAGTTATGTATGACTTGACGAGTAAACCACCAGGAACGATAGAGTTCGAGTAAGTAAAAGAATTTGAGAACCCACATAAACAGGAAGTTTGAAGCCCATCAGGGTTCTATTTGATAACAAAATGATAACACTGGCTGAAAAGCATTTATTCATTTTTCGCCGGAGGTTATCGGATAGATTCAACTGAAACCAATAGAAAAGGTCTTACTGAATTGAGTGAAATTAATTTGGCAAGACCTTTTTTGCTGGCTTTTTTAATCTGTATTATTTTCAGCTTTTCGCTTTTCACGCAGAGCGTCCAGCTCCCGGCGGGTCTGTTCAGCCTCCATTTTAGGATAGGTATAACGCCACTGATCATATTGCTCTTTAGTGATTTCACCGTTTTCCAGCTTTTTTTCTTGCTGGTACCATTGCTGGAATCTGTCGTACATATTGACGTAGTTCATCCCAGTGTTTTTATCCAGACGCAGGCAGAGTTCCCCCTCAATCTCTCCAATCTTCAGACCACGGGTATCTTCCAATGTAAAGAGCGTGTGCATAAGACCGATATCCGTATCTATATCAGGAACATCCAATGCGTGAGGCGACACCTCAAAGATCTGTGCCAGTGCGTTTAAATACTTCTCTTTTGGGCTGCGTGCGCCTTTTTCATACTGGGCGATACGGACGTCTGCCTGAGAGTCGCTAAAGCCCAGTAGTTTACCCAGATATTTCTGAGTAAAGCCACGGAGCAGCCGGAAATAATGGATTCTTTCGCCAATAGCCATAATCATTCTCCTATCTGAGGTCTTTTGATAAGATGAGTATAACATAAAAGTATAGGAACAATCAAGAAAACCAATACAAAAAAGTATAGAAATTTCTTTAAAACCACTTGACCAATACAAAATAGTATAGCAATATATGACTATACAAAAATGTATAGAACAAATAAGGAAGAGAGGTAGACTATGGAGAAAATGTTTATGCGAGTAAGCGATGTCATGGAGACGCTGGATGTTTTCGAGTCTTATGCTTACAAATTAATCCGAAAACTCAACAAAGAACTGGAAAAGACGGGGTGTGTCACGATCCCCGGCAGGATTGACCGCAAGTTCTTTTACGAACAGTTTTACGGTACACAGTCGTACGAAGGGAGGGATTAGAAGTGCCGGTATACAAGACGGAGAAAAATGGAACTTGGTATGCAATGGTGCGCTATAAAGACTGGAAAGGGGAACGTAAGCAGAAATCCAGCGTGGTTTTGCTACTAAGCGAGAGGCGCAGGAGTGGGAACGGCAGTTCCAGTTACAGAAACAGGCAAACATGGATATGACGTTAGAAAGTTTCTGCAAGTTGTATGAGGCAGATGTGCACCCGAGATTAAAAGAGAACACATGGCTTACGAAGGAAAGTATTATTCAAAGCAAAATCCTTCCTTATCTGGGGCAGAGAAAGATGTCTGAGATTACGGCAAAAGATGTGATTGATTGGCAGAATGAAATGCGGAGCCAGAAAGGAAAAACAGGGAAACCGGTATCGCCCACTTATCTGAAAACAATTCATGGACAGTTGAGTTCCATTTTCAACCATGCGATCCGCTACTATGATCTGAATATCAATCCGGCGAGAAAGGCAGGAACAATGGGAGCAGAGGAAAGCAAAGAAATGTTGTTCTGGACGAAAGAAGAATATCTGAAATTTGCGGAGGCAATGATGGACAAGCCGCTTTCCTACTACGCTTTTGAAATGCTCTACTGGTGCGGTATCAGGGAGGGCGAACTGCTAGCGCTAACGCCAGTGGACTTTGATTTTCATAACCAGACGGTAACAATCAATAAATCCTATCAGCGGTTAAAGGGCAGGGATGTGATTACCAGCCCGAAGACGAAGAAAAGTAACCGGGTGGTTAAAATGCCTCAATTTCTTTCTGAGGAAATGGAAGACTGTATGAAACTGTATTACAGCCTGAAACCAACTGACCGCCTGTTTCCGGTAACGAAACATTATTTATCACATGAAATGGACAGGGGATGTAAGGCCGCCGGGGTAAAACAGATCAGAATCCATGACCTCCGTCACAGCCATGTTTCCCTGTTAATAGATATGGGATTTACCGCACTGGCGATTGGAGACCGGGTAGGGCACGAAAGTGAAAAAATTACTTACCGATATGCGCACCTGTTCCCCTCAAAGCAGACAGAAATGGCAGACAGGCTCAATGTTGAGAGAACAGGAAACGGAACAGAGAAAGGAGAAAACAAAGAATGTCAGTAAAAGTTTTGGATCGGCAGGGGCGTTGGAGAAATAAGATTGTAGCGTTCCGGGTATCGCCGGAAGAAGATGAACAGCTTGAGGCGGCTGTGCGGCTGTCAGGATTGACAAAGCAGGATTATATTATCCGCCGCCTGCAGGAAAAAGAAATTGTAGTGGTGGGAAATCCGAAAGTGTACAAGGCTCTGAAAAACGAACTGGCGAAAGTTCTGGAACAGTTGGAACGTATAGAGGCAGGAGCCGATGTTTCCAGAGATTTATTAGATACGATTGAACTGATTACGAATACAATGCAGGGTATGAAAGATGAAAAAAGCCTTTAAGTGTCGGCAAACACCTAAAGGCAGGGACTTGGTAAAATACCAAAATCAATCTATCTGTATTCTACCAGAGTCCCACAATGCTTTCAACCGGAAATGGAGGTAAATTTGAAAAACAGAAAAGCAGAACCGGGACTCCGACTGATCAATATGGAGGATGTTGCGGTGGAGCAGGTGGAATGGCTGATCTATCCATTCATTCCCTATGGGAAAGTGACGATTATACAGGGCGATCCCGGTGAGGGGAAAACAACAATGGTATTGCAGATCATAGCAAAGCTGACAAAAGGCGAGCCTGTGTTACCGGAAAAAGACGGCGAGGAAGAACCAACAAAACAGACAGGCGAGCCGGTAAATGTGATCTACCAGACCGCAGAAGACGGACTGGGGGATACCATAAAGCCCCGTCTTCTGGCGGCAGGTGCGGACTGTTCTAAAGTGCTTGTTATCGATGACAGTGAACAGCCGTTGACAATGTTGGATGAACGTCTGGAACAGGCAATCCGGCAGACAAACGCTCGTCTTGTAGTCTTAGATCCGATCCAGAGTCTTCTTGGAGCGGAAGTAGATATGCACCGGGCAAATGAAATCCGTCCGTTGATGAAACGGGTGTCTGTGCTGGCGGAAAAATATCACTGTGCGATTGTTCTGATCGGTCATATGAATAAAAACAGCGCCGGAAAATCTTCATACCGAGGACTTGGCTCCATTGACTTTCAGGCGGCGGCAAGGAGCGTTCTGATTGTAGGGCGTGTGAAGAACGAGCCGGAGACCAGAGTGGTGTGCCATGTAAAAAGCTCACTTGCGCCAGAGGGAAAGGCAATCGCTTTCCGTTTGGATAAAGAAAATGGCTTTGGGTGGATCGGGGAATATGATATCAGCGCTGACGATCTGTTGAGCGGCAATAACCGTGGACAGAAAACAAAAGAGGCGAAAGAGTTCGTGCTTGAGATATTGGCAAATGGGGCGGTTGAACAGAATGTGATTCTCAAAGAGGCGGAAAGTCGTGGAATTAAAGGAAAAACACTTTGGAATGCGAAGAAGTCTCTTAGCGTTCAGTCTAAAAAGACGAGGGATCACTGGTCGTGGATATTGCCGGAACAATAAATCAACATGGCAAGATTACCATTTCTTTAAGAATAGGTAATGTTGCCACCTTGAAAGGAGAGTTGGATGAAACAGGTACAGATACCGCAGGAATTGTTTGTACAACTGATCCACTATCATCTGATGGAGGACGACAGCAATGTGGAAGAGATAAGGGTAAGCTTGGAGAAGAAATTAGATGCAATGGTGCTGCGTGAGTTATATGGGAAGTCTAAGACTGCGCCGACAGAGGGAGAGCGGGAGAAAGCCCGGCAGGAATATCTGGATAGGCGGGGGATACCGGACAGCTTTCGTTGGTAAAGATTTCTTTGGGGATATAGGACAGGAGCGTGGCACGCTCCTGTGATAGCAGACAAGGTGGAAGGAGGGATTCTATGATTATCCAGCCGGAACGAGGAACATGGAACATCAACGAAAAATTTTATGAGATGGAGACGAGACAGATCGCTATACTTAATGAAATTTTTGGAGAGGTAGAACTGACAAAAGGAGAAATGCGGACGTTGGTATGGCTTGCAGGATGGGAGGAAAGCACCGTGGCAAATGTGGTATCCGCAATACGGAAAGCGATAGCAACAGAAGCAAGGCGGCTGGGGTAGCCACTCCGTCCGTAGGATTGATAAAAGTCCCCGGCAGGGCGCAAAGGCAACTTTTGATGGACGGAACGGCTGTCGAAAGTGCTTTTGCGTTACTTTCGGCGAAAGTAACAAAGCCTATGCGCCGTATCCGGCGCTGAATACTACCCAACGAGGGAGAAAGGAGAGTTATTGAAGAGAACAATTAGCTTTATGACAGGGAAAGGCTCTGTCAATCATAACAGCAGGAAATTCCATGCGAAGAATACAGATCCAAAACGGAGTCACTGGAATGCGGAATACTGTAATAGGGATATCCGAGAAGTATACCATGAATTATTTGATGAAGTTCTGGAACGGTATAATGCAAAGCAGACCAGAAAAGACAGGAAGATTGAAGATTATTATGAAAAGATCCGATCTGGAAAACAGGAAAAACCTTTCCATGAGATTATCATTCAGATTGGGAATAAAGATGACATGGGAGCGGAAACGGCGGCTGGGCGGCTGGCGGCAGAGATACTGGATGAATATATGAAAGGTTTTCAGGAACGTAATCCTACCTTGTGTGTATTTTCTGCTCATCTCCATATGGATGAGGCAACACCGCACCTGCATATAGATTTTGTGCCATATACAACAGGAAGTAAGCGTGGACTGGATACGAGAGTATCTTTAAAACAGGCATTGTCAGTGCTTGGCCTCAAAGGTGGTACGAGAATGGAAACGGAACTAAATCAGTGGGTGGCGTCTGAAAAGAGGCAGCTTGCGGCAATCATGCTGGAGCATGGGATTGAGTGGGAGCAGAAAGGCACGCATGAAAAGCACCTGTCTTTATTGGATTTTGAAAAGCAGGAGCGGGCAAAGGAAGTGGCTGCACTCGAAGCGCAGAAAGCAGAACTGGAAGAGCATAATGTCACTATGCAGGAAGTTAATGAAAAATGGCTTGATCAGTTGGAAAGTATTGACCGGGAAATTTCTTTAGCGCATGAAAGCCGAGAAAAAGCAGATAAGCAGGCAGAGCAGGCAAAGAAAAAGGCGGCGCAATATGAGAAAAAGCTGACAAAGATTGCCCCTATGGTAAAAGAGATGGAGCGGTTTGCGGAGAAATATTCTGCTGATCCAGAAGAGGTGCTGCCGGAGGTGGGAACGTTGGAAACGGGGGAGATCTTACCGGGAGAAAAAAGCGAAACCGCTGATTAAGAATATTGTAACAGTGTTGAAGTCCGTCTATCGGGCTTATCTTGATCTTTCCAGAAGATTCAGCGATATGCAGAAATCCTATGAGAAGGCATGGAGTAAGGTTAATTCTCTTACGGAGCGTGTAGAGACACTCTGGAATGAGAATAGAGCACTGAATGAAAGGCTGGGAGATTTTAACCGGGTGGAACGGGCGTTAGGAAAGAATATGATTGAGAATATTGTTCAGAAGGAAAAAATGATAGAGCAGGTGGAGAAAGAGCAGAAACGGGCGAAAAGACGAAAAATGGACAGAGGGGCAAGGTAAACAACAGGGGGCAAGCAGCTCCCTGTTTGCTATATAAATCTTTATGGAAGGTCATATGTATCATCGTGGAAGGATGTCATTTTACTGTCCCAGACAGCTTCTTCTATAACTTGGAGACATTCGTCAGTATGTTTTTTGATATCCTGTCCCCAGAAATGAATGACAGTATATCCAAGGAAAAGCAATTTCTTGTCGTTCTCCCAGTCACGGGTACGGTTACGCTCGATTTTTTTGATCCAATAATCTGGATTATGCCCTTTTTCCAGCCTTAGTTTCAAATATTCCCAGTCCTTGCCATGAAAAAATTCACTGTCACAAAAAATAGCAATTTTATATTTGGTAAGTACAATATCGGGAGATCCGGGAAGTGCTTTGTAATTCTTACGATACCGATATCCCTTGTGCCATAGAGCCTTGCGGAGCTGCAGTTCAATAGACGTATCTTTGCTGTGGATTTTACTCATGTTTTTGGATACAGTAGCGGCGTCTCGTGGCATATGGATATCCCCTTTCTCCTGATGAAAATTGTACTGATTCTATTTTAACAGTCTTGAAAATTATCGACAAGTACCATGTGGCGGAGATGGTGAATTATTTCGTTGACGGTATAAACGGGATGATTTATACTGGTAAGGTAAGAGTTGATGTGTAAAAGAGGGACCCGAAATGACGATTTCCGAACAAATTAAGGTGTTATGTGTACGGTCAGATATCAGCGTAGCAGAACTGGCACGCCGAATAGGTACATCACCGCAAAATTTAAGTGGGAAAATGAAAAGAGAAAGTTTTACGATAGCAGAACTGGAAAATATTGCACAGGCTGTAAACAGCTCTTTTGAAAGGAATTTTATATTAGAAAACGGAGAGAAGATTTAATGGGAAATTTAATAGAATATGGTGCTAAAAATGAATATGTCGATAATCGGGATGTTATTTCTTTGTTTTCTGGGGCAATGGGACTAGATATAGGTCTGGAAAAGGCAGGGCTTAACGTTGTAATCGGACAGGATTTTGACGAATCATGTGTGAAGACAATGCAGGCTAATGGTCATAATGTATTAGGTGGAGATATCCGCCAAATAGATCCACGTAAACTTTTGGAACTGACCGAGCTTTCTGTCGGGGAGCCTTTTCTGATTTGTGGGGGACCGCCGTGCCAACCGTTTTCAACCGCAGGAAAGCGTTTAGGGATTAATGATCCCAGAGGCAGTTTGTTTATGGATTTTATTCGGATGATTGATTATATCCGTCCACGTTTTTTTGTCATGGAAAATGTAAAAGGTATTATGTCAGCTCCTTTGAAGCATGTTTCTTTAGCAGAAAGAGACGAGAACGATCCTGATCAGAGGTTAGGAACTGTTCTGGATGTTATTTTAGCTGAATTTGATAAATTAGGCTATAAAACTGTATATGGTGTTTTGGATGCGGTAAATTATGGCGTTCCTCAATTTCGTGAAAGATTTGTCTTGATCGGGAGCAGAGATAATGAAGATATTTTTCTTCCGCTTCCGACACATTTCCAAATGCATCAGGATAAAGCCTATCAGTGGAAAACAGTAAGGGATGTGATTGCAGATTTGGAATTTGACAAAGGCGAGTGCGCTACGTTAAGTGAAGAACGCCTAAAATTTCTTAAAATGATTCCCGAGGGTGGAAACTGGCGTGACTTGCCGGAAAATATTATACCGATAGCTATGGGCGGTGCATATAAATCCGGCGGAGGAAAGGTTGGGTTTTACAGAAGGCTTTCTTATGACCAGCCATCCCCGACAGTGGTTACATCCCCGGTTCAGAAAGCAACAATGATGTGCCATCCTACTCAGGATCGTCCACTCAGTATAAAGGAATATGCCCGGATTCAGCAGTTCCCGGACGATTGGATTTTTACCGGAACAACGGCCGCAAAATATCGTCAGATTGGAAATGCAGTGCCTGTCGGGCTTGCAGAAGCAATCGGAAAGGCGGTTTGTGCAGTTGCAGACGGGAACGCAGTTGTAGAGACGAAACGTTTTAGGGGGACAAACGTACATAATAAGATAAGAAACGCAATAGAATTGGGAGGAAATCTGTATGCCGTTAAATAATTCATATGATGAACAGGAAGTTATAAAGGCGATAGCGACAGCACTTGAGACATTTTACGCTAATTTGATTGAAAAAATTGACGGATTGAATATCAAAAAAGTAATGAAGCGTAAAAATCCGTACCTGTACCGAGCCAAGGCTATGCAGAGCGCTTCGGAAATTGTGGAGTCTGTGCTGACCGCATTTGTAAGTTCAAGTGAAGAAACGATTTTCGGGAATTGCTTTTTTGAACCGATAGCCATAGCTGCCAGCGGTGGAAATAAAGCACTGGCAGAGGGAATTGATATTATGATTCAGGATAATGCGACAAATACAATTTCTGCTATTGCAGTGAAGAGCGGACCATCAGTGTTTAATGCTGACAGTAAGAAGCGGCAGGAACAGAACTTTATGGCAGCGTCAAAACTGGCACAACAGGCAAAAGCCCGTTATGAAGCGTATATAGGATATTGCTATGGGAAAAAGAAAGATTCCGGCAGAGGAAAGCCGAAAATGTATCAGGAATTGGCAGGGAAACGGTTTTGGGCGGAACTGACCGGCGATGAAGACTTCTATATTAAGATTATCGGATATATGGGGACTATGCCGGAAAAATATGTGGCCGACTATAAGGAAAGCTATAATAAGGCGGCAAATAGACTTGTGAGAGAATTTTCTAACAGTTTTTGTAAGGAAGATGGAAGTATTGATTGGGAAAAACTGGTAGAATTTAATTCGGGGGACTGAGTTTAGGGGGGTGAAATTAATGCCATGTGTGGCAATAGATTTATTTTGTGGCATCGGTGGATTGACGAAGGGATTGTCATTAGCAGGCATTGATGTTGTTGCTGGTTTTGATAATGATGAAAGTTGCCGATTTGCTTACGAAGAAAATAATAATGCGGAATTCTTTTGTGAGGATGTAACCAATATTAGCGGTCAAGATATAGAAAATCTTTATCCGGAAAATTGTATTAAAGCTTTAGTGGGATGCGCTCCTTGTCAACCATTTTCAAGATATTCAAGTCGATATAGGAAAAAAGGGCATACAGATAATAAATGGAAACTATTATATTCATTTGAACGGTTGATGCAGGAAATATTGCCGGAAATTGTTTCTATGGAAAATGTCCCTAATTTAATCCATGAGAAAGTTTTTGAAGATTTTGTGAGAACTTTGAGAATGAACAATTATTATGTTGATTATCAGATTGTGTATTGTCCAGACTACGGGGTTCCACAGCATAGAAAGCGCTTAGTGTTATTAGCTTCCAGGATGGGAGAAATTCGCTTGATTCCTCCTATTTATGACGAAGCGCATTATCTGACGGTCAGAAATGCTATAGGAGATTTACAACCAATAGAGGCGGGCGAAATATGCGAAAATGATCAGTTGCATCGTTCAAGTTCATTGTCAGAAATTAATTTAAGAAGAATACAGCAGTCGGTTCCGGGAGGTACATGGAGAGATTGGGATGATGATTTGAAGTTGAAATGCCACAAAAAAGATTCAGGAACAACATTTCCATCAGTTTATGGAAGAATGGAGTGGGATAAACCATCTCCTACTATTACTACACAGTTTTATGGATACGGTAATGGAAGATTTGGACATCCAGAACAGAATCGAGCAATATCTCTTAGAGAAGGAGCAATTTTGCAATCATTCCCAGATGATTATATTTTTGTTGATGAGAAACATCCAGCAAAAAAGAGGGAATTAGGAACACATATAGGTAATGCTGTTCCGGTTGAATTGGGAAGAGCGATTGGAGTAAGTATACAACGCCATTTGGAAAGAATGGGGGATTAATGATGGGAAAAAAAGTTAAAAAGGAAAGAAATCCAAAACAAGAGCAGGAAATAATGAAATCTGCAAAGCAGATTAGCGAAAAAAAACAAGATATCAAATTCGACACCCGAGATTATCCTATTAATTATTTGGTGAGTCAATACGAAAAACAAGAATTTTATATACCCTTGGAGTATCAGCGCAATTTTGTATGGAACGATAAAGATAGGTGTTTTTTTATTGAATCAATTTTAATGGGACTACCGATTCCGTTTATGTTTTTCGCAGATACAGATGATGGAAGAATAGAGATTGTGGATGGCGCCCAAAGGACACTAACGCTAGTTCAGTTTTGTCAAAATGATTTAGAGTTACAAGGGCTGGACATTCTTACCGACTCTAATGGATTTGTTTTCGATGAGTTAGACCCTGCAATACAGAGGAAGTTTTTAAATACGAATATTAGGGTTGTATTCTTGGAAGAAGGTACGACAGAGAACGTTCGACAGGAAATATTCAAACGTATTAATACAGGAGGACTAAAGGCGAAACCTGCAGAGGCAAGAAGGGGAGCATTTGAAGGAAAATTCAAAGATTTTTTGGAAGAATGTGTTAAAAGTGAGAAATTCAACAAATTAGCACCGAGGACAAAAAATACTGAGAATAGATATGAAGGTTTTGAATTAGTATCCAGATTCTTCGCATATTTTGATAATTATACGAATGATTTTGAAGGTTATACGGGAAATGTGGCAAAATATATTGATAATTATGTAGAAACACAAAACCAGCTTGTGGAGCAAAATAACGATATTATAGAGTCTTGTAGAATAAGATTCAATAATATGTTGGATTATGCTGAGAAGATTTTAGGCGAACGAGGCTTTAGAAAAACGTTAACTTCAAAATCTACACCTAGGGCAAGATTTGAAGCATTATCAATAGGTATTGCGTTGGCGTTGGAGGAAAATCCAGAGTTACCAGTAAGGGATATTTCTTCATGGATTGATGGAGAAGAATTCGCAATATGTACAAGGTCAGACGCTGCTAACAACAAAAATAAATTAGTAGGAAGAATTGATTTTGTGAAAAATAAATTGCTTTTAGGAGAATAGATGATTACGTTTAAAGATACATATGATAGTAGGAAAAGGGAAATAGAAGATTTCCTTGAATTGATGGAATTTTTAGAGTCTAAGGAGAATGATAGAGAGGACGGAATAAGCAAATTTTCCAAATTTTTTTATTCTCAAGAAGGCGGTATACATTTAACATATCAGGCACTAATTAATATTCTAAAATCAAATGTTTCCTTAATGATTTACAATATTATTGAATATGCGGTATCTAACTTAATAGACAGCATCTATGATGAAATACGGATGGCTCATTTATCATATGTGGACGTAAATGAGTCAATTAGAGCGTTATGGAGAAAAACAATTTTAAAATCGGTAAATGATCCAAATGCAAATTTTAGCACTTTTTTGAGAAAGAATGAAGAAATTATTGCATCTATCTTAAATCATAGCGCTTTGGATATGTATTCACGAAATACATTACCTGGAGGAAATTTAGATGGTGTTTCAATTAAAGAAACTTTTGAATTACACGGTATGCAGGTAAAAACTAGCAGTCAAAATTATAGGCCGGATATTCTTGAGGGAATTAAAGAAAACCGTAATAATTTAGCTCATGGTTCCGTGTCATTTGAGGAGGCTGTTAGAGAAGATAGTATATCTGATATTAAGCGAAATGAGACAATAGTTGTTGCTTTTTTGGATGAACTGATTGTAACAGTTTCAGCATATATAGAAGAGCAGAAATATAAGATATCATGATAAATGATAACAAGTTTATGATAACAAATTGATAACACTAGTAGAGACAGGCTATAGGAACATGACAGTTGGAAACAAATAAAATCAAACGGAACCAAATCCACTATACAAAATTGTATAAAACTAAATTTGATTTTGCGAGTTTGAATAATTTTGTGCAAACAGCATATAATTTTAATGGATAGTTCTATTGACTTTCCGCTTTGTACTTGTTAGTATATTAGTACAAAGAAAGTTTACCACTGACCGATATGTGGTATATAAATGGTCGGGTTGTAAGTTTACCGCTGACCGATATGCGGTATATAAATGGTTGGGTTGTAAGTATAGTCCTTCGCCGACAGGCGAGGGACTTTTTCCATATTTCCACAGAGAGGATGGAACGAATGAAGAAAACAGGGTTTTATATCATAAAGGACAGATTTTTTGAAGATATGCCGGATCCGTATCTCAAGGGGAATAAGGCAGGCAATAGACCACATTATTATTGTTTTGAGGATAATGTTACAGGAATTTATTGGATGATACCGCTTTCCAGCAGAATAGAGAAGTTTCGCAAAATAATAGAGAAAAAAGAACAATCGGGAAAAACATGCGATATTCTGCATATTGTGAAACTGGATGATAGTCGAGAGAGTGTATTTTTAATACAAGATATGTTTCCAATTACAGAGGAATACATAGAACGTGAATATACAGTTGCCGGAAATCATTTGATGCTGACCAGTGAACATACGGCAAAGGTAATTGAGAAGAAAGCAAGAAAAGTTTTGGGAATGTTAAAGCGTGGTGTGAAGTTCATGCCTACACAACCGGATGTGCTGTCAATATTAGAGAAATTAAAGCAGAAAAAATAGTTTTTATTGACTCTATTTTGGCTCTAATAATTTTGTACGAGAAAAATATCAGATAAAATCCAGAGAGCATGAACACGAAACGACACAAATGTGTACTGAAAAGTACCTAGATTATCCTATCCGCACCCGAGTTTGGATAGTTTTGTGCAAACAGCATATAATTTTAATGGATGGTTCTATTGACTTTCCATTTTGTGCTTGTTAGCATATTAGTACAAAGAAAGTTTACCACTGACCGATATGTGGTATATAAATGGTTGAGTTGTAAGTATAGTCCTTCGCCGACAGGCGAGGGACTTTTTTCACATTTCCGTAGAAAGGGTGGAATGAATGAAGAAAATAGGATTTTATATCCAAAAGAACAGATTTTTGAAGATATGCCGGATCCATACCTCGAGGGAATTAAGTAGACAATAGACAGCATTATTATTGTCTCGAGGATAAAAAGGATGTATGTAGAGGCCATATCGTCCAGGAGGAAACGTATCTTTACGGTGGAAGTGATGAACTGCATGAGGACATCATAATAAATATGGCTGTACATGAAAAGAGTTTAAGAATATGTTTTTAGGGTGGTAAATTAGAGCAGAATATGCTAGGCTATGAAAGGAAGAAAGATAAGATATGTTACAGGGCATATGCCAGTGTATTTATTTTTGCTGGGTGATAAATAAAAACATGAGATGTATTTAAATGTAGATATCGAAAGCAAAGGAAGATATTATAATAGGAATAGGAGCATTTGAACAAAAGAAAACGTATATAGAGGCAGTGTATGGATATAAGAGAAGTGAAAGGCAACAAAAAGCAGTACTGTAAATTGTTGCTGCTGGCGGATGAGCAGGAAGATATGTTAGATCTTTACCTTGGAAAGGGCATAATGTATGTTCTTCGGGATCCTGATGTAAGGGGAGAATGTGTGATAATTGAAGCGGAAAAAGGAATACTTGAAATTAAAAATATCGCAGTCGTACCGGAGTATCAAGGGAAAGGATATGGGAAAGCTTTGATAGAGTATGTCATTCAAAAATACAAAGGACAGTATTCTATCCTGCAAGTGGGAACAGGCGATAGCCCGTTGACGATTCCATTTTACGAAAAATGTGGTTTTGTCCGTTCACATCGCATAGAGAATTTCTTTATCGAGCATTATGACCATCCGATTTATGAGTGCGGTGTGCAGCTGGTGGATATGATTTATTTACAGAGAATTTTATAATTTGCGGTGAGAAGAAAGGAACTATTATGGCAGAGAGAAAAATATATGAACAGAGACCGGAAATCTGTATTTGGCAGCCAGAGTACAGGAAAGAGTATAGGATGAAAGGTGAAGTGATACAGGACAAGTTTATATTTAGAAACATCCGGCAGGAAGAGGCGGAGCAGGCGGCGAAAATAGAAGAAATCTGCTTTCCGCCAAATGAAGCGTGTACAGCGAGAGCTATGAAAGAACGGATCGAATGTGCAGCGGATCTGTTTTTAGTCGCAGTGGATAAGGAGACAGGAAAGATTGCCGGTTTTATCAACGGGCTGGCCACAGAGGAAGAGGTTTTTCGAGACGCGTTTTTTGAAAATGCCAGGCTGCATGATCCAAGCGGGGAAAATATCATGCTCCTTGGGGTAGATGTACTGCCTGCGTATCGAAGAAGAGGACTGGCCAAAGAAATGATGTTCCAGTATCTTTGGAAAGAACAACAAAGAGGCAGGCGAAAGGTGATACTAACATGTTTAGAGGAAAAGGTAGATATGTATAAAAAGATGGGATTTGGGAATCAGAAAATAGCAAATTCATCCTGGGGCGGAGAACAGTGGTACGAAATGAGCTGCGTACTAAAATAGGGTGGTGAGAAATGAAAGAAGGCATTGCTTGAGGAATCAGGCATATCATGGTAAACTATAAAAATAAAATGCAGTTGTATTGGGAAAGAATTCTCAATACGTTTGGGAAAGGATATACAAATGATAAAGGTGAAAGAATACAGTGGACATATCCGCAATTGGAAAGCTTTATGTGAAGAACTAAAAATTGCGCCGGATCTGTCCAGGGAAGTGCGTGAAGAAATGATCTTACTAAAGGGATATGAAACCTGGGGGTATGATATAGGCCATCACCTGTATGGTATGTTTGCGTTTGCGTTGTGGGATGAAGAAGAAAAGAAATTATTCTGTATGCGAGATCACTTTGGGACAAAACCGTTTTATTATTATGAAACAGCAGACGGAGAAATCTTGTGCAGCACCAGCATTAGAAGAATCATCGAACAGCCCGGTTTTGTAAAAGAACTGAACGAGGAAATGCTGCAGATTTATATGAGTCTTACCTATGTGGCGGGAGAAAATACGTTTTTCCGCGGGCTGAAGAAGTTGATGCCGGGAAGATATTTAATCTGGCAGGACAGAAAACTGCAGATTGAGCGTTACTGGACTCCGCAATTTTGTCCGGATGAGAGTAAGACTCTAGAAGACTGGGCAGATGAGATCCACAGTACAATACGGGAAATCATGCCGGAGGTAAAAGAAGAAAATGAGGAGGCAGAGTCCTTTCTTTCTGGCGGCGTAGATTCTTCTTATGTGTTGGCTATGTCAGATGTCACACGGACAGATTCCTGTGGATATGAAGAAGAACGTTTTGATGAATCAGGGTTGGCTAGACAGACGGCGGACGTGTTGGGAAGGGAAAATACAAAATGTCTGATCACACCAGAGGAGTATTTCGATATTGTACCTTATGTGATGTACAATATGGAACAGCCTTTGGGAGATGCGTCTGCTATTGCGTTTGCACTTGCCTGTCGGGCAACAGCGAAACATACAAAATTGTGTTATTCGGGAGAAGGTGCAGATGAGTTTTTCGGCGGATATAACATGTACCGGAATGCAGAGCGCTATGGAGAAAATCTAAAGACCTTTTATGTTGGCAATACAAATATTATGAAAGAGGATGAGAAGCGCAGGATTCTGAAAAAATATGATCCGGATGTCCTACCGATCGAATTGGTGCAGGGGATCTATGAGGAGACGGAAGGATTGGATCCCCTCTCGAAAATGTCAGATGTGGATATTCAGATCTGGCTGGAGGGAGATATTTATCTAAATGTAGATAAAATGAGTACGGCGGCAGGTTTAGAGATTCGTATGCCTCTTACGGACAGAAGGATTTTTGATATTGCTTCTCGCATGCCGTCACGATATAAGGTGGATAGTGAGCAGAATAAAGTGGCATTTCGTACTGCTGCGGCAAAGGTATTGCCAAAGGAGATTGCATTCCGCAAAAAACTTGGTTTTATTGTGCCTATACGAATTTGGATGGCTGATGAACGATATAATCAGGACGTACGTGAAAAATTTCACAGCGATATCGCGGAGAAATTCTTCCATGTAGAAGAGATCCAGGCGATTTTTGATGGTTATGTGGGCGGAAATTCCGATAATTGGAGAAAGGTGTGGACGATCTATACATTTTTGGTATGGTATGAGGAGTATTTTGTAAAAAGATAGTCGTGGTTCCACTCGTAGGTGTGTGTGAGTAGAAATTATTTCATCAATTGTTCTAAATAGAAGAAGGAATGCCGTAAAACAAGAGGATAATATCACTGTTTTACGACGTTCCTTTTCTATGCGGACGGATAATAGGAATTAGTATATCAGATTTTAAGTAATAACAATTCTTGTAAAATTTAAATACATATTAAATCGATTTCAATACAGTAAGAAGCCGTGTATTTGCTTCCGGATCCATAATGCAGAATCGTATATATTCACCCTCTAAACATTGAAAAGAAGAACAGTCACGTATCATCAATCCATTTTTGATACAGGTTTCAAAGACATCAAAGGAAGTCGTGTTTTCTTTTTGTATTTTTAAAAGCAGAAAATTAGCAAAAGGTCTGTATGTTTTAAAAGCGGAAAGTTTCTGGATTTCTTCGAAAATCCTATCCCTTTCGGATAGAATGAGTTTTCGGGTCTGAAGGATATACTCTTTATCCTGGAACATTTTTTCCCCGGCAAATGCGCCGATACTGTTTAAAGACCAGGGAATCTGTTTTTCTTTCATTTTTTTCAAGAAATCTTTATTGCTTGTGATGCCATAACCGAATCGAAGACCGGGAGCGGCGAAAAATTTTGAAACACCGCGAAGCACCATCAAATTTGAGAATTCTTCTGTCAGTGGAATGGCGGTTATAGAAGCAATGTCGGGGGCGAATTCAACATAGGTTTCATCGATCATGACAAAAATATTCCTGGCTGCACAAAAGACAAGGAGTTTTCTTAAATCTTTTTGTGAAATAGCGGAGGAAGTAGGATTGTTAGGATTGCAGAGAATCAAGAAATCATAACCGTTTGAAAGCGTATCACAAAGATCCTCTATATTCAGCTCGAAATCCTCATCCTCCCGCAGATGATAGTATTCCTGAGAACTGCCGGAAAAGGTGAGCTCGCGAGAATATTCAGAATAGGTAGGACCTAAAATTAAAGTTTTGGAAGGCTGCTTTTCTTCAATAAGCAGTGAAATTAATTCGCTGGAGCCATTTCCGGGCAAGATAAAATCAGCAGAGACAGCACAGTATTGTGAAATTGTCTGCTTAAGTGATGTGTAATCTCTGTCGGGATATGTGGAAAGAATATGCAGGTTATCTGCAATTTCTTTTCTGACATGTTCAGATAACCCGAGTGGATTAACATTTGCTCCAAAGTTGATAATATTTTTTTTGTCTAAACCATAATAGGAACATATTTTTTCTATATCACTTCCATGAAAAACCATTTTTGTATCCATTATTTTCAGTACCTCATTTTTATGAAAAATTTTCTTCTGCGGTCAATTATACCATAATTTTGAGAATATGGTAAATGTTTATAAGCATAGTGCGATTTGGGTGATTTTGGGGCGAGTATTTGAGATGTGAGGCGCGAATGGAATAAAGAAGGTCAAGTTAAGCAAAAAAGGAATCAACCAATAGTTGAAAAATCTTCCTGTCAGATAACTTTCGCCTCTATTGTAAAGGTATACATTTCTGCTAAAATAAAAAGCAAGAAGTACTTCTACCGACTTTGTAAAAGAACAAAAAGGCGCTGTCGGAGCCTAAAATGTTCAAAATAAGACACAAAATGTGGAGGAAGCAAGCATGAATGAAATGAATATACCTATGGAGCCAATTCTATCTCCGGTTTCCGGAGAAGATGTTCTCCGTCCGCTTCAGATGGGGAAACGGATTCAAACTTTACGAAAGCAGCAGGAGATGACGCAAGAACAGCTGGCAGATCTGTTAGGCGTAACAGCGACGGCCGTTTCAAAATGGGAAACAAACTTATCTTACCCGGATATTACCTTATTGTGTCCATTAGCACGGTCGCTGCATATCAGTGTGGATATATTACTTGGATTTCAGGAAAAAATGACAAAAGAGGAATGCCTGGAAGCTCTGAAGGAACCAGAGAAACTGTTCAGCAGCCACAAAGCAGAAGAAGCAGTCCGGTACTGCAGAGAACTTCTAAAACAGTATCCGACAGATGCATATTTAAAATTACGTATTGCGGGCTTGTATGTGCAGTATCTAACTGCCATGAAAAACGGAAAAGACAGCGGATACTCTGCGAAATTTGCTGATGAACAAGTCAGACAGGCAGTAGAGCTGCTTGAATACAGCGCGCTAAGTGAAGAGAAAGAAATTGCAGAGACTTCCTGGTATATGTTGTCCAGTCTATATCTGATGCAGGGAGAAGAAGAAAAAGCGCTTGCGGCTTTAGAACATCTGCCGCAGCCAGGATATGATGCACGGATCATGAAGGCAGGGATTTTATTGCAGACAGGAAAAATTGAAGAGGCAGAGAAACTAAATCAGACTTGTCTGTATGAAGCGATCAATAACAGTGGATTATATCTGTTGAATCTTTTTACGATCGCCGAGAAGAAGGGGGAGGAGCAAAGAGCTCTGGATATGTTGGAGAAGGGACTGGAGCTATATGAAGTATTTCAATGTTCAAAAATAGGAATAATGGATACGAATTATCATCTGGGAAAAGCGGTTATATATTGCCGTGGAGGGAAACAAGAAGAGGCGCTTTTAGAACTTTCGGCTGTGGCAAAGGGATACTTGCGAATGTTCGCAAAAGATATAGTAAAACTGCCGGAATATTTCGATAAGCTGACCATACAAGAAAACTACAGTTCCAGACGGGAGTTCTTATTAGAGAATGCGATCATGCTGTTGGAGCAGGAAGAAGGCCTGGAGTCTCTTAGAACACGAGAAGAATATAAGAAAATATTGGCGGATCTGCAGGAGGCATGTGCAGATTTATAAAAATATGTAATGGAAATGCGGGTATCAAGTGCAGTTTTGATATCTGCATTTTAGCATAGAATCTGTACAGGCATATATCTACTCTGTTCGTTGGCTAAGTGACCAGGTTCGCAGATTTTGTGCAGGAAAAGAGAGGAAAACAAAAATAAACAGATGTATGCTTCTAGATGAAGGGAGAGAAAGATGGACTGGATGGATAGATGGAATCAGGCATTGCTGTATATAGAAGAACATTTGAAGGGAGAGATAGACTATCGTGAGGCAGCAAAAATCGGTTGCTGTTCTGTATATCATTTTCAAAGAATGTTTGCTTATATGGCTGGGATACCGTTGTCAGAATACATTCGCCGTAGGAGGATGTCGCTGGCTGCTGTAGATTTACAGGAGAAAGACGTCAGGATCATAGACGTTGCCTTGAAATATGGGTATAATTCTCCGACCGCATTTAATAGGGCATTTCAGAGTATACATGGTATTGCGCCTTCTACCGTAAAAGCCTTGGGAACATCGGTCCGGTTTTATCCGCCTCTTACCTTTAAAATTACAATAAAGGGAGTGGAAGAAATGAACTACCGATTGGAAAAGAAAGAAGCATTTTGGATCACAGGCATTGTAAAATCATTACACAGACAGTTGGAAGAAAATATGCAGATCGTTCCAGGAATGTGGGAAGACGCTGTGAAAGACGGCACGATAGAAAAACTGTGTCATGTGATGGAGCAAGACAGAAAAGGCATATTGGGAGTGAGTATCTGCAATGATCAGGAAGAATGGAGGTATATGATTGCGGCTGCAGGTGAGAAGAAGGAATTAGCAGGGATGGAAACCTATGAAGTCCCGGCGCATATATGGGCAATATTTGCAGGGGAAGGGGAGTGTCCGCGGGCAATTCAAGAGTTGGAAAAGCGCATATATACAGAATGGCTGCCATCTAGCGGATATGAGTACGATCGCGGTCCGGATATAGAGTGGTATAGAAGCCCTGATCCCCAAAAAGCAGAGTTTGAGGTTTGGATACCAGTGAAAAAGAAATAAGAAGAATGCGGGGATATTTTGAACTGCTCCTCGTCAAGTAGAAAATTGAAAAAATATAAATTTTTTTGCCAACAGATTATTTCTGTTGGCAGCTTTTATGCTGCCTGCAAATAAATCCCACCCCTCCAGGAACCTTCCATTGAATCATTATCAATACATTTTACAACTCTGGACATACTTTGTGTCATGCCTGCCGCTTTCAGTTTTGTGTGAAATAACCGATTTGTATATTGGAAACATCTATCACTATGCCATAATGGAGGAGTATCGGATATCGAATGTCAAAAGTGTCAAAAACCAGGGCATTGTTATTGCTATCACGAATTACATAAGATACAATTCTTTGCTCGTATAGATCCAGTATTGCGCTAAGATACACCTTATGTTTTTCTATTTAAGCATTGTAGGACAATATCCATTTTTAATTCAAAATAGAATTTTGCTTTCCTTCCCATAAAATATACTTCCTTCTAAGTAACAAGTTTTTTATTATAAATTGTATCCCTTCTTCATTTATGTTACAGTAATAAGCAGATCAGAGGAGATTGTATTTCGGTACAATAAATATAGGAGCGGGAGCTTGTAATGGAGATTTTTGTAGATGCGGACGCATGTCCGGTAATCAGGATCGTAGAAGATGTAGCAAAGGAATATGGACTTCCGGTTACATTGCTCTGTGATACGAATCATATCTTGCACTCTGCATACAGCACTGTAAGACGTATAGATGCCGGTGCGGATGCGGTGGATTTTGCGCTGATCGAGCTATGCCACAGGGGAGATATTGTTGTGACACAGGATTATGGAGTGGCTGCGATGGCTCTGGGAAAAGGCGCGTGTGCTATACACCAGTCGGGCAGATGGTATACGGAAGAAAACATAGACAGATTATTGATGGAGCGGCATTTGTCAAAGAAAGCAAGGCGCATAAGCGGCAGGCATTATCTGAAAGGACAGGCAAAGCGGACAGAAGAAGATAATAGAAGATTTGAAAGATCTCTGCGGGAACTGATTGAAAAATGTCTGCGGGAGAGAACAGAACAATGAGGGAAAAAAGGAAAGGAAGTATGTGGTATGTCATTTCGAGTCGTGCTGGGAGATATTACAAAAATACATGCAACTGCGATCGTGAATGCGGCGAACTGCTCTCTTCTGGGAGGCGGAGGCGTGGACGGAGCCATCCACAGAGCGGCGGGGCCGCAGCTTTTGGAGGAATGTAGAAAGCTAAACGGATGTCAAACCGGACAGGCGAAGATGACCGGAGGCTACCGTCTTTTGGCAGAATATGTGATTCATACGCCAGGACCTGTATGGCGAGGCGGAAATTACGGCGAGGCTGCGCTGCTTGCATCCTGTTACAGGAACTGTTTAAAAATAGCGGTTGAAAACCAGATCAAAGACATTGCATTTCCCTCGATCAGTACAGGAATCTATGGATATCCGTTGCCGGAAGCAGCAGAAATAGCAGTGCGGACGCTCCATGAATATCCGGCAATAGAAGTCCAGATGGTTTGTTTTGATGAACGGACGAAAAGGGCATATGAACAGGCGGAACGAGCATATCGAAAGAAATATGACTGTACAGATATAAAGGAAACGGTTTATATAGAATATGAAAATCTGCCGATGAAAAAGGTATTTAAGAACGAAGCGCTTAAGCGGAAAATCTTACAGACAGCAAAAGACAAGGAGAAGGAAGCGGTCCTTATCCAACGGATCATTCAGGCAGGCACGACTTTTCGGCAGTATGTATATTTAAGAGGCAAGGAAGGATTAGAGACGGGAACCTGTGAAAAGATTCTTGCGGCAATGCGGGAAGAAGATGAGAAAAGACCAGTTCCTATGATGGCGGCATATCCATTTTTGAAACAGGATTGCTGGAGTCTTGGGCAAAGAGATATCAGTTATATGAAGGTGCGGGTTTTGACAGGAGAAGACGGGCAGTTTGACATAGAGGAAATACAGCGGAAAAAGACGAAAGAGGGAACAGAACTTTTGTTTAAAATTCCCGGGAAACGGTACAGGCTCGTATTGGAGCATACGGTGGCAGAACAAAAGTTATTAAAGTGCCTGCTCCTGGATGGAGAGGCGGATTTAAAACGTTTTGGTCTAAAAGGGGAATATATGCCGGAAGAATAGGACGAAAGAATAGAACGAAAGAGAAAGGCTGGTAAATACATGACAAAGAAAAAATTAGCATTGGAAGTGATCGAACGTCTGAAAAAAGAATATCCAGACGCAGGATGTACGCTGGACTATAATGATGCATGGAAACTTCTCGTAAGTGTGCGGCTGGCGGCACAGTGTACAGACGCAAGAGTCAATATAGTCGTACGGGATCTATATGCGAAGTATCCTACCATCGAGGCGCTTGCAGAGGCGGAAGTGGAGGAGATAGAGCGTATCGTCCGTCCCTGCGGACTCGGAAAAAGTAAGGCGAGAGATATCAGTGCATGTATGAAGATGCTCCGGGATGAGTACGCAGGAGAAGTCCCAAGAGATTTTCAGGCACTTCTGAAGCTGCCGGGAGTAGGACGCAAAAGCGCGAATCTGATCATGGGGGATGTGTTTGGCGAACCGGCGATCGTAACGGATACACATTGTATCCGTCTTGTAAATAGGATTGGACTGGTGGATGGCATCAAAGAGCCGAAGAAAGTAGAGATGGAACTGTGGAAGATCGTTCCGCCTAAGGAAGGCAGCGACTTTTGTCATCGGCTTGTTTATCATGGAAGAGACGTCTGCACAGCACGGACAAAACCGCATTGCGATCAGTGCTGTCTGGCAGATATTTGTGCAAAAAAAGGAATCTGACTTCTGTTTTCATAAAAGAAATCATATATATAGAGCAAACGGCGAGAAAATGGAATGAAAATATGAAATGGAAGGCATTGATTTGCAGTTTGCTGCTTACCTTAGGAGCCGGCGGTTTTGCGGCTGTACTGACAGCTGACAGCATGGAGAAATATCAGGATATGTATCACCCGCCATTAGCACCGCCGGGATGGGTATTTCCCTTTGTGTGGACGCTGTTATATATCCTGATGGCAATCTCTGCATATCTGGTTTATACGGCCAGGCCAAAGGAACAAACACAGGAATTGGATGAAAAACCGGAAAGTAAGAATAAAGTTTTAAAGCTGTATCTGCTGCAATTAGCAGTCAATGTAATTTGGCCGGTTTTGTTTTTCCGTTTTGATTTGTACCTGGTATCCGCAGTGTGGATTATAGGACTTTGGTATCTCATATTTTTAACAGCGGAAAACTTTTATAAGATCAGACCGATCGCCGGTAAATTACTGGTGCCATATTTTATATGGGTTACTTTTGCAGTATATTTGAATATTTTCATTGCTGTGTATACGTGGTCCTAAGGCGGAGCCGCCCGCCTGCAGGGCGCAAATTACAGTGTGATCGGATGGATATACGAAAATATGCCCTGCGCTGATATAGGTGAATCTTTCCCTATCTGTCAGAACAGAGCATATTTTTGTCATGTGATATTTATTTGCCTCTTAAGCGGGCGAAAAACCCTTTTTTCTTCTGTGGTGTTTCAAGAGAACCACGCAGACCTTTAACCCCAGTTATGTAAATTCCGCTGATGACGGCTTTTACTTCTTTTTTGACAGGGATCAAAGGAAAAATCTGTGCGTCGCACATCAGTGTCATGATCTTAGGACCGACTTTAGCCTTTACGACAGGAACTTTTGCGCGTCGGAGATATTTGGGGGTGTTTTCCAAAACAGCGGATGGAAGACCCGAATCCCGCAGACGCATTTTTCCTTTATCGATGATCAGCATACTGACTGTCTGAGCGATAGCGTCCATCTGTTCTTTTTGTGCCGCCTGCTTTTTCTCTGCTTTTTTCCCCATTACATATAAAACAATGACTGCGATGATCAATATCCCAAGAATTACAAGCATTATTATCAATGGTGTACTCACGATAGAACCCTCCTAATTACTCTGTTTCGCAAGTAGTATTGTATCATTGTTTGCGGACAAGTGCAAGCAATTTGATATTTTGGGGTTACTTTTCCCATATAAAGCGAGTATACTGTTTGTGTGACTTGCTTTTCTGCTTCCAGATTGCGGGAAGCAGAATATGGTATGCAGAAGAAAAGGAGTTTTTATCAAATTATGAGTGTAGCAGAAACAATATGGAATGTATTGGTGGCAGGGTATGACTTTATTATGGACAATCTGCTGGTCATTAACATACTTCTGTCTTTGGTTATTGTTTTCTTTCAGAGAAGATCGCCCCAGACAGTCTGGACGTGGCTGCTTTTGTTGTATTTTATCCCAATCCTGGGCTTTCTCCTATATCTTGTGATCGGGCAAGACTTTCATAAAAGCAGGATGTTCAAGGCAAAAGAAATAGAAGGGGAGTTAAAATATGCGGTGCGGCGGCAGGAAGAGACGATATACAGAAAAAAACTGCGGCTTGCCAATCCAGAGATGGCACGTTTTAAAGACTTGATCTTGTATAACCTGGAAGCGGGAGAAGCTGTCCTGACAGACAACAATGATGTACGTATCTATACAGACGGCAAAGAAAAATTCCGGGCTTTGATCGAGGAGATGAAGAAGGCGAAGCGGTATATCCATCTGCAGTATTATATCATACGGAATGACGAACTGTGGCAGGAGATAGAAAAGGTCCTTTTGAAAAAGGCAAAAGAGGGTGTAGAAGTCCGTGTGCTTTTTGACAGTATGGGCTGCCGTACAATGCACAATAAAGATTGGGAAAGATTGGAAAGAGCAGGCATTCAAGTGGCAGAGTTTTTCCCGGCTCTGCTTGGGCAGCTCCAGCTGCGCGTCAATTACCGGAATCACAGGAAAATCGTCGTGATTGACGGTAGGATCGGTTTTGTAGGTGGTTTTAATATCGGACGAGAATATCTGGGACTGGATGATAAGAAGTTTGGCTATTGGAGAGATACCCATCTTTGCATAGAAGGAGCCGCTGTGACTTCACTTGCCGTCCGGTTTGTATTAGACTGGAATTATGCAGCGAAAGAAAATCTGTTTTTGGAGGACAGATTGTTTGAGATACCGAATTATGTAAGACATGGAAGGGATCCCGTTCAGATCATTTCCAGTGGTCCAGACTCGCAGATAAAAACGATCCATGATAATTATCTGCGTTTGATTCACAGCGCAAAAGATCATGTGTATATACAGACCCCCTATTTTATACCAGATGAATCCATTTTTGACGCATTGAAGATCGCTAGTCGGTCCGGGATAGATGTCCGTATCATGGTTCCATGTAAACCAGATCATCCGTTTGTCTATTGGGCGACGTATTCTTATTTGGGAGATATGGTTGCGGCGGGAGCAAAGTGCTATGTATATAACAATGGCTTTCTGCATGCGAAAACACTCAGTGTGGATGGAATGGTAGCCTGCGTAGGGACTGCGAACATGGATATTCGTAGTTTTGGTCTGAATTTTGAAGTGAATGCGGTGATCTACAGTGAGCGTACTGTACAGCGGTTGGAGAGGACATTTGAAAACGATATGACACAATGTACCCATGTGACAAGAAAGATCTATGATCAGAGAGGGCTTGTCATACGGACGAAAGAACAGTTTTCGCGACTCCTGTCTCCGCTTTTGTAGAAGGAACTTTTCACCATAGAAGAAATATGGTATAAATATAGGAAGTGCAAAAAGAAGATTACAGAAAAACATAGAAGGAGAAGAACATGAAAAAGAAAATAGTTGCAATAATGGTAAGCATGATGCTGGCAGTATCTGTCATAGGCTGCAGCGGGGAGATTTCAAATGATTATGTGACGATCACGCAGTACAAAGATCTGGAAGTTCCACAGGCGGCAAGTACGGAAATCACGGAGGAAAAGGTAACGAATGTGATCCAGAGCAATCTGGAATTGGCAGCAGAAAAAGAGACGATCACAGACCGTGCCGCACAGGATGGCGATACAGTGAACATGGATTATACAGGAACTGTGGACGGCGTGGCTTTTGAAGGGGGTACGGCTGCCGGAGCTACCATCGAATTGGGCGAAAATAACGGATATATAGGAGCCACAGGAGATTATAAAGGCTTTGCGGAGCAGATAGTAGGGCACAGTACAGGGGAAGAGTTTGACATTACAGTACAGTTTCCGGAAGAGTATAACGCAGAGCTGGCTGGAAAGGTGGCGAATTTCCATATTAAGATCAATGAGATCTATCAGATGAAAACGCCGGAACTTACGGATGCATGGGTAAAGGAAAACAGTGAGAAATCGAAAACAGTAGAAGAATATAAAAAAGAGATTAAAAAGCAGTTGGAAGACGAAAACCAGGAATCTGTAGATGGGGAACTGCAAAATGCTGTAATGGAAGTATTCTTAGAAAAAGTAGAAGTAAAGAAATATCCGAAAGGTGAAGTGGAAGAACAAATACAGCAGGTAACAGACTATTATAAAGAAATCGCTGGAGCATATGGGATGGAATTTGAAGATTTTCTTACTACATATATGAATGGGATGACCTTGGAAGAATTCAATAAACAGGCAGAAGAGGCGGCGCAAAATGTAGTAAAGAGAAATGAAGCGGTGAAACTGCTTGCTGAGAAAAAGCATTTAGAGCCTTCTGAAAAAGAATATGAGGAAGCAATTAAAAAATATGCAGAAGAAGCAGGGGCAGAAGATTTGGACGCATTTAAGGAACAATATGGGGAAGAAGTCCTCAAACAAACTGTGCTGTTGGAAAAAGTGGCAGAATATCTGGCTGATAACTGTATCCAAGTAGAGAGTTCAACTACAGAAGAAACAAAATAAGAGCAGCTATACGCAGGCGGAGGTGTTGTGATGAAGCTGGAAAATGAAAGACTCTGTGTGGAGATTGCAGAGCGGGGAGCAGAAGTCGTAAGAATCTATGATAAGAAGAAAGAGCAGGATATTCTGTGGGATGGGAAACCGGAATTTTGGAAACGTCATTCCCCGATTTTGTTCCCGAATGTAGGAAAGACATGGAACAATAAGGTTCTTTTTGATGGGAATCAATATCCATCTTCACAGCATGGTTTCGCAAGAGACAATGATTTTCTCTGTGTGAGGGCAGAGGAAAAAGCGGCTGTTTGGCTTCTGCGTTCTTCTGAGGAGACAAAAGAAGTATATCCATTTGAGTTTGAATTATATATTATGTATAAGCTGGAAAAGAACCGTTTGTATGTAAAATGGGAAGTGAAAAATCATTCCGGAGAAAGTATGTATTTTACGATCGGAGGACATCCTGCATTTTGGTGTGCTAAGGGAATGGAAAGCAGAAATGACTGTTATCTTAAGTTCCCGGGAAAAGACAGATTGGAGTATATAGGGGTCGATCTGAAGACAGGAACGGCGCTGCCAGAGACAAAAAGAAGCCTGGAATTAAAAGATGGATATTGTAAACTCTCAGATGAACTGTTTGAATTGGATACGATGATCTTTGACGGCGGACAGATCGAGGAAGCCTGGATCTGCCATCTGGATGGAACGCCTTTCGCAGGAGTGGAATGTAAAGATTTCCCGAACTTTGGTATCTGGTCGGTGAAAGACTCGCCGTTTGTGTGCTTGGAGCCATGGGCAGGAAGATGTGATAACCATGGTTTTGAAAAAGATGTGTCAGAAAAGCCAGGTATCAATCGGGTTGAACCGGGCGGAAGCTTTCAGAAAGAATATGCGATCGTGGCGGGGTAGAAATCAAGGAGTGGATAAAGCTGTTACCTTTTTAGAGGCAACAGCTTATTTAATGCGATTTTTATATATTCATCCCAAAGTATAAAATCATGTCTATATCCCTCCGGACAGATATAGTTTACCGGATACCCCAGTTTTTTAAGTATTTCTACATCTTTTTCTACACGTGTTCTGATAAATTCATCCGAGCCGCAGACGATATGAAAATCGCACACAGGTTCACCGCTCTGTATGTTCTTTCGGGCAATGCTGTAGAGGTCGTAAGGAGAGTCATCTAACTGTTCGGCATCTCCAAAAGCAGCGTTATACAGTGGAAAATGATTTTTAAAGTGATCTCCGTTTAATTCCTCTTTCAATGTCTGGGTAGAAAGTGTCATGCCGATCCCGCCGGATATATCCACACAGGTATGGAAAAGGGAAGGATGCATTATGGCTGTGCCGAGAGCTGCATTACCGCCCATTGCATATCCAATGATGAAATTATCTTCCCGTTTTGGAGAAGAGGCGAATAAGGATTGGATGACCACAGGGAGTTCTTCGGATAAAAAAGTCTGGTATTTCGTTCCGTATTGTGTATCGATCCCAAAAGAATTGCATATATTTGGTGTGACAAGCATGACGTGATTTTCCTGTGCGTATCGTTCCGCGTTGCTGTACCGATAGGTTAATGTATCATCGTCGCCTCCTCCGTGGATCAAGTATACTGTTTGAAATTTCATTCCAGGCGTATAGACTCTGGAACGCTGTCCCTCCATGCTGAGCGGGGAAGCGGCAGGAGACTGCTGATAATAACTGTAGCTATCGGTGGGGTACACGATTGAGACATCCACATAATGGCCTAAACATTGACTTCTGAAATTAAAACGCATGTAACTCATATAGTCATCTCCTTTTCTGTCATGAATGGTGTTCACTGCAATTTTTACGGTATTCGCTGGGGGTAACGCCTTCATGTTTTTTAAACATTTGTGTAAAGTGTGAAAAGTTGCTGTATCCTAGTTCGGACGCTACCATACTGACCGGGATATTTGGATTCTTCAACAGATCTTTTGCGGCCTCTACTTTGATGCGCAATATGTAGTTTTTTACATTTTCTCCGGTTTCTTTTTTGAACAGTTTTGAAAAATATTCCGGACTGAAACATACGTATTCTGCCACATCCTTTACAGATATATCTTTGGAAAGATTGGCGAGAATATAGTCGATGGAGCGCTGTACGGTATCTTTTGATTCATCTTCTAAAGAAGAGGAGGAGATTGCGTTGATCAGGTAAGAAATCCCTGTTTTCAAAGCTTCTACATCCTTAAAACAGCTCATGTAATCGTTATAGCTGTAGTCTTCTGAAAATAAGCTCATAATATCTATTTTATGATTATATGAATAAATAAAAAAGAGCTTTGTCAGTTCCTGATGAAATTGGGACAAGGCTTCCAGATTAAAGTGGTTCAGGAAGGCGTTGTATTCCAAGAAGGAAAATATATTTTCCTCCAGTGCTGCAAATTGACTGTTGTCGATCAAACGTGTCCAGCGTGCCGCGTTTTCAGAAAGGCTTGTATTATCAGGAATGGATATGTTTTGTTCTGAAAAGTAGAGCCCAGGTCTTTTTGTGACATTATTTAAGGCGGTCTGATGGGCAGGCAGTATAAGCTCGCGGATATTTTTTATCTGATCGCAGGGCGTAATATAGCAGGACAATTCATTGGAAATATGAGTTGTAATATCCTGATAGAAGGCGTCAAAAAGCTCTTTGGGAATACATTCCAAAGAGGGCGTGTTCGTGACGAGCAACAGTACGAACTGTCTAAAGCGGTTCAGACAGATCAAAGGGTATACCCCTTGCACGGTGAAAGCTCTTGCTGCACCTTCCATGAGGGTGACGAATAAAGAAGAATCTGAAAATACAGGGTCAGTAGAATGTAAATAAGGATAGATATCAATAATGACAGCCTGTACAGTAGATTCGGCGTTGACCGTATATCCCATCTGGTTCAAGGACACTAAAGAGTGCTGTTTATTAGATGGATTAGAGGAAAATAAGTTTAATACAATATTGCTGAGCGTTTCCAGATGGTAATAGTCGGAAAGCTGCTTTTGTGTCAAAACTTTTGAGACAGCGCGTGTTAAGGTGCTTTCTATTTCGTGATAAGGAGCCGGCTGCACAATATAATCGAAACATCCAAGTTTCATGGCTTCTTTAGCATAGTCAAAAACCGCATGAGAAGTCAGAAGAATACGGATGATAGAGGGATAATTTTCTGCCACCCACTTATTTAATACCAGACCGTTTTCGCCGGGCATTTCAATATCAGACATAAGAATGTGTATTTTGTGAGAACACATGATCTGCTTGGCATCTGAAACATTCGTAGCAGTATAAACATGATTAATCTTCAGCAGATCAAAATGGATGCCATGCAGCAGTCCGTCCAGCACAGAAGTCTGATCGTCTACGATTAAAATATTCATTTTTCTGATTCCCCCTTAAAAGCCGATGGAAGTGTTTCGTGCAATTCTCCCTTTATAGGCAGATAGATCAAAGCACAGGCGCCTCCGGAAGGTTTATTGTAAAAAGCAAATTGATAATTGGATTTATAGATCAAAGAAATCCTGCGTTTTAGATTGGAAATTCCTACGTGTTCTTTTGCATACATATCATTTTCAGCATTGTTGAGACGCTCTAATATCTCTGGGGCATATCCGATCCCGTTATCGCTTAACATGATCTGCAGAACAGGTTCGTTGTGCAAGACTGCTGCCTCTATTTTAACATCAAAAATAAGCAGGTTTCCGGATTGTTTATTGTATTTGGCTGTATTTTCTAAAAATGTCTGTATGAGAAGAACGGGAACCTGACATTTCAGAAGCGCGTCATCTACCTGTATATTCAGGATAAAAGGATTCACCCGGTCCAAAAGTATAATATTATAGTAATCATTGACTTCAGTTAGTTCCGACTGTAAAGTGACAAGTTTGAGATTGTCATGGAAAATGTATCGCAGATGATTGGAAAACGCGATGATCATTCTCTGCATTTTTATATACTGCTTGCTTTCCAGCATATTGTACAGGCTCTTTAGGCAGTTTATGAAAAAATGAGAGTTGGTCTGCAGCTGGTAATACTGCAGCTGTGCATGATTTTTTTCAAATGCTTCAGCCTGCTTTTCGTTAGTCAGGAGTATTTTCTGGTTGATCAGTTGTGCCAGTGCAAGATTGATGTTTTGGTATTCTATGATATTACTGTGACTGTATTCCAGGAAGGAAGAAGGATCATTTTGTTCTAAGTGTTTTGTGGCAGCGTTGATCCTGTCCAGAGGATAGAGCAGCATTTTGTTAAAAACATAGATCGTATAAAGAATGATCCCGCAGGATATAACAGCAATGATCACAAATAAAATCGTAGAAATTTTCACGAATTCTCCCATATAGTTTGACTGGAAAATGCAGAACATATAGATGTCGGTTCCATTTATAGGCGCAGTCATGATATAACGCTCGGAAAAGAATGTGTTTTTGGGATGCTTTACCTGTTCCAAGGTGATGTTTTTTGTCAGGCTGTTGTGTTCAATGAGCAATTGCCTGTTATTAAAAAAACCAAACTGCAAAGAAGTAGAATCTCCGCCTACATAATCTAAAAATTCATAATTTTCCAGATCTATGGCAGTGCAGACATAGAAATCCCGTACTTTTAAAGCCCGCATAAGAATGGGGTGGTACCCCTCTTCAAATAGCAGCCATTGGTTGTATTCCGTGTGTGTATCCTGCAGCCAGTACGTCTTCAGCAGATCGTTCAGCTGATAAATATAGCGAGGGGCATCGCGAAAAAAGGTTTCTCCGGAAACGGAGGCAGCGATCCGATGTTCCTTGTCAAATATAAAAATACTCTCATAGGGAGCTACCTGTCGTTTCAGCATTTCAGTCACATTATACTGCAATGTGATTCTTTCGGTATCCTGTAGATTTTTCAGAGTCAACAGTTGGAAGGACTGATCGGAATAACATAATTTTTGCTGGAATGTAGCGACCTGCTTCATTTCTGTCTCCAATAATTGAGAGTAATACTCAATGGTAGAAGAGGTATTGTACTCCATCTGATCAGAATAAGACGTAACTATAATGATACAGTAAAAAATAAGTATAGCAGAACTACACAGGAGAAGGAGCAGAAGATAACGGTATAAAAATTTTCGGATAGAATAGGAAGTTTTCTTCTTAAAAGTGTCATAGGCACCTCTCTGTATAACGTTTACACATAGCTATATAGAATATATTAACAAAGGGGAAACTCCAAGTCAAGAAATCGACAAAAGAAGCCGGAAAAACGAAAATGTAAACGTTTGACATTTTGGAGGGGCGATGAGAAGATAGTAGTAGAAGATAAGAAAAAGGAGGAGAAAATAAATGGCATATTTAGAAGTAAATGCGTTGTCTGTGATCTTATGTGGTTCCTTTCGGGCCAATGTGTATTTGCCGGAAATGGATAAGTTGGATCTTACAGATGAACGGCATGAAAAGAAGTATCCTGTACTATGGCTTCTTCATAGCGAAGGCGGAAGTTCCTTGGATTGGAATAAGACAATGGCGGAACAATGTGCGGCGGAATTCGGCATCTTTATTGTGGCGCCGGACGCACAACATTCTTTGTGCAGCAATATGGAGTATGGTCCTCAATATGAAGAATTTCTCTCCAAAGAATTGCCGGGCATCATCAGAAATAATCTGCCGGCGTCCGAAAAGGCGGAGAAAAACTGGATCGGCGGAGTGGGAACAGGAGCCTATGGAGCTGTGAAAGCCGCAATCAAACATCCGGAGGTGTTCTCCAAGTGTATCGCTATGGACGGGATTTTTGATATGGAACAAATATACCGGCAGGCAAAGAGAGGAGAACCCACAGACATTTTTCATACAGAAGAATCTTTGAAAGCCGTTTTTGGAGACCTGCAGACATTTTCAGGAAGCGGGCATGATATATATGCTCTTGCAGATAACTGCAGAGAAGGAGAATTTTATATCGCGGGGACAACAGGATCTGTCCGCGCAAAAGAAAGGCAGCGTCTGGCAGAAAGTTTAAAGGAAAAGGCTTGTTACGTAAAGACAGAAGGGGAAATCATGGATTTTGGAGAGCCTGCAGTACTGCGTAATGCGATCAAATGGCTGCTTGCTGAAAAATAAAGGAGGAGAGAGAAAATGGCAAATTTCAGACTGCACTATTTTTCAGAAGTGCTGCGGATGAATGTAGGAGTCAATGTGATTATTCCGGAAAATACATGGGGACACTCGTTGGCAGACAGGCCGAAAGGCTACAGATATCCGGTGCTTTGGCTTCAGTCGGGAGGCGGTTTTGACTATACAGATTGGCAAAGGTATACGGCTTTAGAACTGTATGCAGCCGAAGCAGGTATTGCGGTTGTGTGCAGCGGAACATATTGTTCGGGGTACATGGACACAAAACATGGGGATTTTAAATACTTTACACAGTTATCGGTTGAAACTCCGGCAGTGGTAAGGCATTTATTTCCACTCTCGGAAAAACCGGAAGAAAATTATATAGCCGGTTTCTCCATGGGAGGATACGGTACACTCAAATGGATGCTGCGTGATCCGGAAAAATTCGCTGCCTTTGGTCTGTTTTCCGGGATTAAAAATGTGCCGGAGATAATCCCGGAAAAAGAAGACAGGGAAGATCCGTTTTACATGTTCGCTGCTGCCTTTGGAGATGCCAAAAATACATTGGGGACAGAAGACGACGTGGTATATATGTTGAAGAAACAGATAAAAGCGGGTAAGAAAATGCCAAGAGGATACATGGCTACGGGAGTAGAAGATACACATTATGAAGATAATGTTGCTTTTATGGATAAATACGAATCTTTAGGACTGAAGTTTGAAAGAGTTATCGACCATGGAGCCCACAATTGGGAATATTGCAATCGCCATGTCAAGAAATTCCTGGACTGGCTGGATATAAAAGAAACCTTTCAAAGAGATGCTGAATAGCGGGAAGGAGCACAGATGGGAAAGATGTTTTTAAGACCGGGAATACCGGATGATGCCAATCGAGAGTATTTGCCGGAAAAATTAAAAGAATCAGAAATTGTAGTGAATGAAAATGGAAATAATTCTCAGCCATATCCGAAAAATCTAAGGGAATTCCATGGTGTGGTCGCGGACGGTATAGAAGATGAATGGTATGTATATGTACCGGACAGTTATCAGCCTCTGGAAAAGACACCATTGGTCCTTTCTTTGCATGGCGGAATGATGACAGGCTGGGGACAAGCGGTGTATACTTCCTGGACTTTAGCGGCAGACAGAGACGGATTTATTGTTGTATTTCCGAATGCAAATTATAACAGATTCTGGCAGGTACAGTGGGCAACCTGGGAGATCGATCCGGATAAAAAAACGCCGGGATCCATGGAAGGTGAACCGCCGGGAGTACGGCCCTGCCCAAAAGATATAAAAGAGAATCATGATATTAAGCTGCTTTTGGGTCTGATTGATCTTATGAAAAAGACCTATAATATCGATGAAGGCAGAATTTTTATGCAGGGAATGTCTATGGGGAACATGATGACCGGATTGTTTGCGAGAAATTTTGGGAATGTCCTTGCAGGTGCGGCAGGTTCCGGTGCGGCGGCGTTCTTATCTCTGGTGTTTGATAAAAACGAAAAAATCATAAATACGGGAGGGCCTCTGGCTATCTGGCAGTCCAGACCGGAACGAAATGACATTCCTCCGAACCGAAAATTAGAAAAGAAAGTACATAAATATAACCGTTTGTATTGGATGCGCATCAATAGATGTGAACATATTCCGCAGATCACGATCCAGGGGGAGAACAATCTGGCTTTTTACAAAGGAGAGAAAGCGGACATGGTCTATTACGATATTAAGAACCGGGATCATGGGCAGACATTTGATGATGCCGCCTTGGTGTGGGACTATCTCTTTTCTGGAATCAGACGGGAAGAGGATGGCAGTATCTCTACTCTGCAGCCAGTACGTGAGAGGAAAGGAGATGTCTTTGCGTTTGCCGTTACCACAGACAGTGAAAAAGTATGGTTTCACAATCGTATTGAGGAAATGACAGGGAAGGTACGCAAGTGGAAGAAGATGAAATATCATGGTCTGGACGGGGGACAGAAAGTAAGGGGAGAATACCATATGGTTCCCTTGTCTTTTTTGGCAGAAGCTTTTGGAGCGGAACTTACGTATACCCAGCAGAACTTGGCGGCGTATGTAAAAATGCCGGATGGGCGAGAAGTACAGTTTGCAAGGGGAAGTATAGGTTGTATCATTGATCAGTCTCTTGTGCAGATGTATTGTGAGGCTCTGCACCGAGATGGAGAACTCTATGTTTCTGCTGCGTGGTTTTCGGAATATATAGGCAATATGCATGTTTCAGAGTGTGAAGATGTCCTGTATGTGACAGATCATGCCAGTCAACTTTCGGCTAATATGGCAGATCTGATCAAAGATATGCTGCATGGGACGATCATACCGGAAAATTATGATGAGATGCTCTCAGAGGAGGAAGAAGATGGAAAATAGAATACAAATATTACCGGGAACGCCGGATGATGATAACAGAGAATATCTGCCGGAGAAGATAAAAGGATCGGATATTGTTGTAAATGAAAATGGAAACAATTCTCAGCCATATCCGGAGAGACTTCTGGAATTCCACGGTATCATGGGGAATGAAACGGAGGATGAATGGTATGAATATGTACCGGAGTGTTATGATCCGTCGAGAAAAACACCTCTTGTATTTGCCATGCATGGTGGTCTGATGACAGGCTGGGGACAGGCAGTGTACACTTCCTGGACAATGGTTGCAGAACGCGATAATGTGATCATCGTATTCCCTAACGCACATACCAGAAGATTATGGACACTGGAAGCAACGGAACTCGAACGAACAGTAGACGAACAGATGCCGGATGACATCAAACAGAATTTAGCGGATAATGAGGAGAATCCGGATATTAAATTCGTGTTTGCACTTCTGGAGTACCTGAAAAAGAAATATACGATCGATGAAGAACGGATCTTTATGCAGGGGATGTCCAACGGAAATATGTTTACCTCCCAGTTTGCCAGATATTTTGGAAATGTTTTGACGGCTGCTTCCGGCGCAGGCGGCGGAACTCCTAATCCACGGCTTTTGTACCAGGATGGAAAATTAAAAAATGAGGCGGGGCCGGTAGGCATGTGGACGTCTATTCCGGAAAAGAATGGCTGCCCGCCATGGTGCGAGTTTGAAGATAAATTAATCTATCAATACACGAGAACATATTGGAATACATTAAACGGGTGCGGTACGGATCCGGAGATCAGCATTGTTGGAGAGAACGCATTTGCTTTTTATAAAGGAGAAAAAGTAGATACAGTATTTTTTGAAATCAAAAACCGAGATCATGGACAAACGTTAGATGAGGCGGCGATCGTATGGGATTATTATTTTTCCGGCCTTAGAAGAAAGGCGGATGGAAGTATTGTAGATGAAGGCTCCCGTATTCCGCGTAAAGGCGATGCTTTTGCGATCGCAGTATCCGCAGGGAGTAAAACCGCATGGGTGGCAAATAAACGTGTGACGATGAAAGCGCCGGCAATACAATGGCAGAAGTTAAAATATCATGGATTAAACGGCGATCAGAAAGTCAGAGGAGAATATTTGTGCGTACCGGTCTCTTTCATTGCTCAGGTATTTGGATTGGAATATACCTATGAACAGGACGGAGCCGTTGCCTATCTGTACTTGAAGGACAAAAGAGAGTTGCAGTTCGCCAGAGGAAGTATTGGCTGTATCATAGACAATGACATTCGCTGTATGTATTGTGAAGCATTGCATAGAGATGGAGAACTTTGTATTTCATTGGAATGGTTTACGAGATGTATAGCTAATCTGTGCGCCTCTAAGTGTGACGATGTTCTTTATGTAACAGACCATTATGCGCAGCTGGGAGAAAATATGGCCTTCCTTATCCACAACCTGCTGCATGATATAAAAGAAGAAGGTCTGCAATAAAAAAGAATATAGGATGAAAGGATGTGAAAAGTCGAGACAAAGTCTTCTCGACGAGGATATGGCAGAGGTAAAGATTTTGCCGGGTATACCGGATGATGCAAATAGAGAATATCTTCCGGAAAAATTAAAACATACAGATATTGTTGTGAATGAAAATGGAAATAATTCCCTGGTATATCCCAAAAGACTGCAGGAATACAGGGAAATCGTGATCGATGGAGTGGAGGATACCTGGTATGAATATGTTCCAAGTACGTACGATCCTTCAAAAGAAACAGCTTTGGTGATCGGTCTTCACGGAGGTCTGATGACGGGCTGGGGACATGCGGTCTATACTTCCTGGACATTGGTGGCAGAGAGGGAAGGTTTTATTTGCCTTTTCCCGGATGCGCATGAAAAAAGAATGTGGGCAAATTATGGCGTGTTTGATAATTTTGATCCTGCAGCGGCTCCGGATCTGCCGATCATACAGCCGCCGGATAAGATAGAAGAAAATCATGATATGAATATGATCCTGGCATTGATTGAAAAAATGCAGAAAAAATATCATATTGATCCAGGGCGTATCTTTATGCAGGGAATGTCTATGGGAAATATCATGACCGGACAGTTTGCACGGCAATACGGGCATATTCTGGCCGGCGCCGCAGGATCGGGAGGTCCTTGTGAACTTAGGATGCTGTTCGATGAAGAAGGAAATCTTATCAATAAAGCAGGGCATCTGGCTATATGGCAGTCTAGGCCGGAGAAGAATGGACTGCCGCCCGGAAAAGAGTATGATGAATTTGAGATTAATAAGAAGAATCGTATCTATTGGATGAAAATCAACGAGTGCGAAGAAATACCGCAGATCCGTATTATAGGAGAAGATAATTTCGCCTTCTACAAAGGCAGGAAGGCAGATCTTGTGTATCTGGATATAAAAAACAGAGATCATGGCCAGACGTTGGATGAAGCTTTTTTGTATTGGGATTACTTATTTTCTGGTACAAGGAGAAATGCAGATGGTACGATCACGCATGAAAAGAGTAAATTAGAAAGAATCGGAGATGCATTTGCTATTGCTGTCGCAGAAGGATATGCTAAAGCATGGTATAAAAATAAGGTCGTGCCGCTGCATGCAAAAGTGGTGAAATGGGATAAATTGAAATATCACGGACTGCAGGGAGCGGAATTGGTCAGAGGTTCTTACTTGTGTGTTCCTCTTTCTTTCCTTGCGGAAGTATTCCATGCGTCATATGAAGAAAAAGAAAATGGAACGGTTGTAAATATGCGGCTGGAGGATGAAAGACGCCTGCAGTTTGCGAGAGGAAGTATCGGCTGTGTGATCGATGATACGCTCAGAAGTATGTACTGTGAAGCGATTCAAAGAGAAGGTGAGCTTTTTGTTTCGATAGAATGGTTTGTCAAATATTTTTATGGTCTGCATGTATCTTTTTGTAATGGAGTCATGTACATTACAGATCATTTTGTGGATTTATCGACATTTATGGCAGACTTGATCAAAGATTTGTTTGAGGAGGAAAAATGATGAGGAAAGTGAGAGTATATACCCATATAGATGACTATGGGCAGACAGTTGACAATATAAAATTTATAGAAGATAATGAAATAAACGACAAGGATACTGCATTTGAGCTGCAGGGACATTACTGTGACCTGAGCGGGAAAGCTCTGTCAAAAGGAATTTTATCTGTGGAGAAAGAAAAGAACAGTATCAATTTGCGAGTAGACCCTTTTTTGTACAGATACGATTTTAAGCTGACGGGCAAGATCGGAGAGGAAAACATCTGTGTGACAAAGCAGGAGATAGATGAGGTTATTGTAGAAGATCTGGATACATTTGTTGAAAAAGAGGAAAATGGTGTTTCCTATCGGTTGTATGAACCGGAAGGGAGAAATCCCAGGCCGCTTGTGCTTTTCTTACATGGAGGCGGAGAATGTGGTGAGGACAATCTTATACAGATGACAGGGACTCTGGGAGCCTTGAAATTGGCGCAGAGATGGCCGGAAATGTATATTATGGCGCCGCAGGCTCCGGCAGGAAGCTTAAGCATGCAAGAGAATTTCGAGGTCATGAAAAAGCGGGGCAATCCTTTCCGCGTGGAAGTGGGGATGACTCCTTTTGCTTTGAAAGGAGAACGTGGATGGAACCGAGACTATCTGGGAAAGGTAACGGATATCATTCGACAGATGATCAAAGAAGGAAACGTAGACGGTAGAAGAGTGTATGTGATCGGCATGAGTATGGGAGGCGGCGGAACGATCAATGCAGTTTCGACAGCGCCGGATCTATTTGCGGCAGCGCTTCCGATCTGTCCGAGCATGAATGGAGAAAGCTATACACAGCTGCTGCATTGGCCGGATGTACCTGTATGGATCTCTACGGCGTATATGGATCATCAGCATGGCCGGCACGCATACATTTTGAATGCCTGCAGTCACTTATGGGAACAGGGAAGAAAAGATGTGAAATACACCATATATCTGCCGGAAGAACTGGAGAAGTATGGAATTGGAACAACGCCGGGACTGACGGCAAAAGAGCTGGACGCGGAAAATCACAATAGTTGGATCTTAACTTTGCACAACGAAAAAGGAATACTAGACTGGATGATCTCACACGTAAAAAAATAAAAAGGATATTTGATAAAAAAGAGGGTATTGTTCAATATGGCAACGATTAAAGATGTAGCAAAACATGCAGGCGTTTCGATCGCGACTGTATCTAGGATCATTAACAATAGGGGGCCGATCAGTGAGAAGACGAGGAAGAAAGTATATGCTTCTATGAAAGCCTTGCAGTATCAGCCGAATGAGATGGCACGTGCCTTACAGAAGAAAAAGAGCAATATCATTGGCTTGATCGTGCCCTCTATACAGTACTCTTTTTTTGGTAAACTGATCGAGGCAGTGGAGTCAGTATGTCAGCAAAATGGCTATAAGTTGATGCTTTGCAGGACTGGAGAGAACGAAAGTCGGGAGATAGAGATGGTAGCTATGCTGGAGGCTAATAAAGTGGATGGGATCATCGTGTGCAGCCGGTTAGGCGATACCACGATTTACACTGGAAAGATGAGCATGCCTATTGTCAGTATTGACAGAGAGATACAAGGCTTGTCTGTAGTGACTTCCGATAATTATGCCGGAGGCGTTTTGGCAGCAGAAGAATTGTATGCGGCAGGCTGTTCCAATCCGGCATTGTTTGGAGATAAAACACCGGAGTATATGGCTATGCATGGAAGAAATATTGGGTTTTTCAATCGCTGTAAAAGTCTGGGCGTAACGGCGCATTATTTTCCGGCTTCCTGTGACGCGGAAGATAAAGCAGAAGTGGAAAGGCTTTTTTTGCAGGGCTTGAAAGCGTATCCGCAGACAGACGGGATATTTATCACAGGAGATGCTTTGGCGGCCAGTCTGTTTTGTGGTACGAAGATAAAACAGAAGAAAATATTTGACAAGTTTCCGATTCTTTCTTACGACGGGCTGGAATTTTCTGAATTATTGGACATCACTTCTGTTGCGCAGCCTGTCTATGAGATGGGAGCGGCCGCAGCGGTGCAGCTGATGAAAGAGATTGAGAAACGAGAGAGACCAAGACGTATGATCCTTCCGGTACGCCTGATCAGACGAAAAAGCACGCAAAATGACAAGAAGGGCGGTAAAATAAGGAATATGGATTTTAAGGAGTTAACAGAATATATAGATTCTTTGTACAAGAAATATGGTATCCCGGCAGTAGATTGTAAGATCACAAAGGGGCATGAAACGGTATATCGTCATATGGCAGGATATGCCGATTATGAAAGAACATCTAAAGTCAGCAAAGAAACAATCTATCGTTTGTTTTCTGCTACAAAAGTGGTCACTATGACAGCGGTGATGCAGCAAATAGAACAAGGAAAGATAGAATTATACGATGAAGTGAGAAAATATCTCCCGGAATTCGGGCAGATGAAAGTCGCAGACCAATTTGAGTTTGGCTTTCCTGTAAAGTGGCCGACTTCTGATGAGCCGTGCCATTATGCGCATCATGCAATACGGATCATTGATCTGATGACGATGACAGGCGGTCTGTCTTATGATCTGAACGCAAAAGAAATACAAGAAATCTGCAGAGAGTCCGGCAACAAGGCGACAACAAGAGAAGTGATGAAGGCCATTGCCAAAATGCCGCTTGCTTATGAGCCAGGCACCAGATTCTGCTATAGCTTATGTCACGATGTTCTTGCAGCTGTGGTAGAAGTTGTGTCGGGGGAACGGTACGGCGACTACGTAAAGAAACATATTTTTGAACCTTTGGGTATACAGGACTTTTATTTCCATTTTGACAAAGACGAACAGACGGCATCCAGGATCTGTGCGTTATATAAGGGTGTGTTTGGCACAGATGATATTGTGCCGGATGACGGGAGTCTTTCAGATGGCTTTAAGATTACGGAAAATTATGAAAGCGGCGGCGCCGGATTAGCAGGTACAGTCGATGCATACAGCGCTTTTATAGAGGCTTTGTGTAATGGAGGCGTGGGGGCGAATGGCGCGCGGATCCTTTCTGAAGAATCAGTCAGGATGTTCACGGTGCCATATACGACAGGACAGATGAGCAAAGATTTTGCGGCCACCGGCAAGAAGGGATATGAATACGGATTGGGTGTCAGGGTTCTGACAGATGAAAGATACGCCAAATCTCCGGTCGGTGAATTTGGTTGGGATGGAGCGGCAGGAGCCTATGTCTTGATCGATCCAGTGAATCATATCAGTATCTTTTATACACAGCATGTGGTTGGGTTTCCGAAGGTTTATAGTGAAATACATCCGCAGATCAGAGACATTGCCTATCGGTGTATGGGATATTAAGTAGGAAAGAAATCATAGATTAAGAAGAGTAATAAGAATCTCTCGTAGAAAACCAAGTGTGAAAAATATGGTTTTCTACGGGAGATTCTTATTTTAAGATCTAGGGACTAAAAATCGGTATTAATCGACAGTCTCTTCTGCTCGTCGCAGAGCATGATAAGAAAAACAGGATCTAAAAAGGATTACCGCAGCTGTCTTCCGTCAGACCGAAGAAAGTCAGGGCTTCCTGAATGGCAAGATCCCAGAATCTCCATTCATGTTTATAGTTTGGCAGATCAAACCAGTGGACATCCAGCCCAATCTCCCGGCAGTGTTTCTGGAAGATCTGATATCTTTCATAGAGAAGTGCGTCATCGTGCCCACAGGCAAACATAAGGCGAGGAAGTTTTTTGGCAGGAGCCAGTTGGTCAATCAACGCCCAGACATTTTCTTCAGAATTTACATAGGCATCAAAACCGCCTGCATTTTGGATGGTCTGTACCATGCGGGGATTAGCGGTGTCCATGATCATACAGGGATGTCCGGGACGCAATTCATCAAAAGGAACAGGAACGGCGGAAAGAACAGCTGCTGCGGCAAATAATTCCGGGTAATTTACCGCGAATTTGATCGTACCGCGTCCGCCCATGGAAAGACCGGCGATAAAGTTATCTTCCCGTTTGTCAGAAACAGGAAGCCAACCGTAGACCAGAGGCATAAGTTCTTTGGTGAAATAGTCATACATATTGTAGCCCATCATAGCGTCTGGCCAGTTGGAATAATTGGAATTTAAAGCGCTGGGGCATACGACAACGAGATCTCTTTCTGCTGCGTAGAGTTCGATGTTGGTTTTGCGTATCCAGTCCGTATGATCTCCGAATGTACCGTGCAAAAGCCAGAGGACTTTATATTTCTTGCCGCTGCGGTAAAATTCTTCCGGGGAAATATCTCTCTTTTTATCCGGCAGAATCACGGTAATCGTATGATTGTTATTTAAATATTGGCTTTCAAAGTTATATGTTAAAAGTGACATAATAACCTCCTTTATATAGCGATAGTATTAGTGCTGTTACAGTGTGCAGTCTCTTTTGGAAAGTACGTCATAATAGGTTATGCGGTAGGTAAGTGTCCTGAAGTCCGCTTCCAAAGTTGTGTGGAAAATATCTTTTTTCCATGTGATCGTCAGTGTGCCGTCCTTTTTATCGTCACCGATCTCTATATCCCCATCAAAAGCTTCATATGTATTTCTAAAACGCATCAGCTTGTACAATTGCTGACAGACCGGTTTTTGCACAGCTGTGTCAATTTCTGCCCGGGTAAACGTATGCCGGTTGATAGTGCGCGGATCTGGGTTAGTCTTCATACTTTCTATGTCATTTTCTCCTGCCAAAAGTCCTACATAATAGACTTGCGGGATCCCGGGAGCATAAAACTGTACGGCCCTTGCGATCAGATACGCATTGTCATCACAGCGCAGCGCAGAATAGTAGGTACAACCGAGCTGGTAACTTTTAAATTTTCCTCCGTCTGTTTTGATCATGCTGGGTAGTTTAATGTAAGGTTTGGCTGCTTTTGTAATATCGTCTACATCGTCTCTGACGAGATCGATTTCTTCTTCTGTCAGCAGACCGGCTACATCGACTACACCGATCCCGTCATGGGTATCTAGCGTAGTGAATTGTTTGCGGGGGCATATGCGCAGCCAATGGATCAGCCGATCGGTCCGTCCACTTTTCAGACCATGGAGAAGCAGCATAGGAAGAGCAAAATCATAGACCCAGTATCCTTTATCGGCCATTTTCAGTTGAATCTGATAATTTTCATGTATTTCCGGCAGCATTTGTGTATCTGTTTCACGCAGGGGCTTCATGCCGATCTCCAGGACTTCCCAAATTTCTGGTTCTACAAAAAAGCAGGAAGTACCGGGCCGTTTGGAGGCATAAGCAAATGCGTCGAAACGGATGAGAGGAACATGTTTTTTTAAAGTGCCTAGATTTCTTGCATAGTAGTCTTGTGTCGCCTCTGCATAGGGATCGATATCGATCTGTTCTTCAAAAAAAGTATTCCAAAGATGAACCGTTTTGCCGTCCTTTCTTGTAAAGGAGATATAGGGGTAGTTTGCTTTTCTGCGGTATAATTTATGATACTGTTCTTCTGTAGGATTTCCATCCGGCCAGAATTCTTCCCAGTGTATGAACATATCCCGGTAAGGAGAAGCGTCACCGCGCTCCATATAGTCTTTAAATTCCGCAGACCGGATAGAGATATGGTTCAGCATAAAATCGGCCATCATATAATATTTATCTGCCAGCCGGTCGATATCGTTCCAATCTCCAAAGGCAGGGTCTACAGAGTCGTAATTGATCACAGCAAATCCACGGTCCCCGGAAGACGGATAAAAGGGCAGGATATGCAGTCCTCCGATGCAGCCCGGAAACTGCTTATCCAGGATTTCGTCGAGCTCTTTTAAATTTTTACTCATGCTGTCTGCATAGGTGATCAACATGATGGTATTTTCAATTTTTTTCATAGTCTCCTCCTTTTTAACCTTTTACGGAACCAACAGTGATCCCTTTAGCAAAAGACTTCTGGAAGAAGGGATACGCAAGCAATATCGGCAGAAGCGCGATCACAGCCAATGCCATACGGATACTTACACTGGGAAGTTCTGTGATCTTAACACTGGGATCTGTATGGGTCTGCAAAAAGGAGATATTACTAAGTACGGAGTTTAGATAATTTTGGATTCCATAAAGTTCCCGTTTGGTATGGATAAAGTAAATACCGTTTGTCCAGTTATTCCAATAAGCGATGGCTGTCATCAGACCGATGGTCCCAATGATCGGTTTAGACATGGGAACTACGACTTTGATCAGCGTATGCATTTCACTTGAGCCGTCGATGGTAGCAGCCTCGATGACTTCATTGGGTACATTTGAATTGATGTATGTACGTACCATGATGACAAAGAAAGCGTTCATTAGCAGATAGGGAACGATAAGTGCCCAGATCGTGTCCGTAATATGGAAGATATTGGAGTAGATTAAATAGGTCGGGACAAATCCACCGTTAAAAAGCATAGTGAAGAACAGGATAAAAGAGATAATCCGTCTTCCCGGCAGGTCTTTGCGAGACAGTGGGTAGGCAAACAGCATGGTCATGATGACACTTGCTAATGTGCCGAATCCTGTTACGAAAAGGCTGACCCCGTAAGCGCGCAGTATATCACCTTTTACACTCCAGATATATTTATAGGCTGCCAGAGAAAATTCAGATGGAATAAAGGAATACCCCTCTTTTATCAATGCGGCCTCAGAAGTAAAGGAGCTAGAAATCAACAAAACAAATGGAAGGATACACGCCAATACAAATAGGGTCATGAGAACTCCCATTACAAAACGAAAAATTTTATTCTTACAAATCATGAAAAATTCCTCCTGTCAATTAGAATAGGCTGCTGTCTTTATCTATTTTAGAAACAACGAAGTTAGCGGTGAATACACAGACAAAACCTAAAATAGACTGCAGGAAGCCTCCGGCTGTAGAGCGTCCGATATCATTTAATTCCAACAAGGCACGGTAAACATATGTATCGATGGTCTGCGTTGTAGAATAAAGAAGGCCGCTGTTCATAGGCACCTGATAGAACAGACCGAAGTCGGAATAACAAATACGTCCGATGGCGAGCAGGATCAGGATGATGATCGTTGGCTTTAACGCGGGAAGCGTGATGTGGCGTATCTGCGCCCAGATACCCGCCCCGTCTACGGCAGCAGCTTCATAGTAGGATTTGTCGATACCGATCAAAGTGGAATAATATAGGATAGAACTGTATCCGAAGGACATCCACAAATATACCAGTACGATGATGACAGGCCAGTATTTTGCTTCATTGTACCAACTGATCGGATCGATCCCGAATAGCGGCAATATAGTGTTGTTCATAAAACCGTTATTTCCGCTTAAAAATGCAAATACAATATAGCTGATGATAACAGTTGAGAGCAGATACGGGATTAAAATGATCACCTGGCTGAATCGTTTGAAAAATTTATTATAGATAGAATCCAGACAGATTGCCACAAATACACCCAATGCATTTCCGATAAAGATAAAAGCGAGATTATAAAGGATTGTATTTCTAAATATCAGGAAAGCATCTTTCGTACCAAATAGAAATTTAAAGTTGTCCCATCCACACCAGGGGCTGTCGAAAAGTCCGATGGAATAGTTGACTTTCTTAAATGCCAGGGACAGTCCGGCCATGGGCAGATAATTGTTGATGATCAGATAGATCAGACCCGGTACTAACATGAGGTATAAGGGCATATAGCGTTTCATGCGCCGGAGCGAGAACTTACGCTTTTGAGTTTTAGTTTTTGCTAGTTTCATAGAAAACCTCCTTAAAATGTATCATTCCTTCTGTTTAAGTACTAATGTATAGAAAAAATGCACAAAAATCTATCAAAAAACAGCTGTAAACTGTCGAAATTCAGTTGTTGGATAGAATGAAAAAAGGATATTTGGTGAAAATAGAAAATAATTTTTTGAAAATATTAAAAAATTGATGATTTGAGACAAAAAAACGATAGAGACAAAAATAGAAGATTTGCTATGATGTCAATGCAAGACATCGAAACGATGATGAAGAAGCATTACAAAAATGCAAAGAGAAGAGGAGGAAAGGTTATGAAGAAGCGGTTAGTTGCAAGTTTACTTGCAGCCAGTATGGTAGCGGCTCTGTTTACCGGATGCGGCTCATCCGACAAGGATAAGGGAAAGGAAGCAAAAAAGACAGACGGCGACTATCCGGTGATCCGAATGGCGTATTCTGTAGTATTCCCATCACCGGACGAAGAAGCGATTGAGGAGGAACTAAATAAGATTCTGCGTGAAGAAGCGCAGGCAGAAGTGGATCTTGTAGGGGTGGAATTTGGAAACTGGGCAACACAGCTGAATCTGATGCTGACAGGAGGCGGAGAAGATTCCCTCGATTTGTTTAACTCTTTCTGGTATACATCCGTATCTAATCTTGTCGCAAATGGCCAGGCTATGGCCCTGGATGATTTAATCGAATCAGACGGTGCTGAGATCAAAGAATTATTTGCAGATGGAATGGAAGAATATTACGACTGTGGAAAGATAGACGGCAAACAGTACGGAATCCCATGTATGTATTCTTATTGTACAGAAAATCTGTATTTGGTAAAGGCAGAGGACGCACAGGCAGCAGGCGTGGAAGTGAAGCCGGATACAGCAGTTGGTATTGATGAGTTTTCCGATACACTTTTGAAATTAAAAGAAACGAATCCGGATAGTTATTATGTTCCGGGCTCTACAGAGGCATATTGGATACCGAAAAGTATTGACTATTTAGGAGACACTAATTATCTCGGCGTATTGACGAATCCTACGGAAAGTACGACAGTAGAGAACTTTTATGAATCAGAGTATTTCTTAAACTGGCTGGATCATGTCAAAGAATGGAAAGAAGCAGGCGTAATCAGTCCGGATCCTCTTAGCAATAACAATGCGACTCTTGTGAACCTGCTGATGGGAGTCGTAAACGGAACACCGGGATATGGCTGGGATACAGAAATAACTACAGAAATAAATGCGGCGACCAATAATCTGGAACTGGAAGGCATCCAGGTAACAGACGCGTTATCTACAACAAGTGATGCGACTACATATATGTGGCATATCAGTTCTTTCTGCGAAGAACCTGAAGCAGCGATGCGTATTTTAAAGGTGCTTTATACGAATCCGGAAGCGTCACAGCTGGTTGCAAATGGTGTGGAAGGTTTGGATTATGAATTGGACGAAAATGGACAGATGGTCTATCCGGAAGGAAAGAGCAGCATGTCTGATCTTGGATGGGCAGCATCTTCTATGGCATATTGGCCAAATGTCATGCTTTGCAAGACATGGGCTTGGGAACCGGAAGATATCTATGACCAGATGTTAGAAAAGAATAAAACTTGCGATAAATCTCTGGCATTAGGCTTTTCCTTTGATTCTACCAAGGTGGCAGATCAAATGACAGCCTGCGCAAATGTAGTTGCTCAGTATTACACTCCGCTGATGTACGGAGAGGTGGATATTGATTCTACACTGCCGCAGTTCCAGGCAGATCTTAAGACAGCGGGAATCGATGATATTATCGCAGAAAAGCAGGCGCAGCTTGACGCTTGGCTGGCAGAACAATAAACCGGAGGAAAAGGCGGTATAGATGAGGGAGGGCAATGCCCTCTCTCAATTTTTCAGCATATTACTTAAAATAGTAAAGGGTTAGGTAGATTATGAAAGATAGATTGTGGAATAAACATTACATACTGGTATTGATCGTAAATACACTGAATGCATTTTCATTCTATATGATCGCTACGATTCTTTCCAAGTATCTGGTCAATATCGGGACAACAGTTGCGGCTGCGGGCTTTATTGTGGGATTGTTTTCTCTGACGTCCTTATTCTGCAGACCGTTCAGTGGGATTATGGCAGATAGATTGAGTAATGTCACTCTTTTAAAATGGAGTAATGTGCTTATGGGAATCGGTCTGTTGGGTTTTACATTTACGACAGAAATTCCTCTTCTGATCGGTTTTCGTATTATCAATGGAATTGGCTTTGCTCTGTCGGGGACTTGTCAGACATCCTTGGCATCCCAGTATATCCCTCCTAATAAGATGGGAGAAGGCATCGGATATCTGGGACTGGGAATGGTAGTAGGCTCAGCGATCGCACCGGGATTCGGATTGTCGATCGCAGATACGCTGGGAATGAAGGCGACATTTTTGATCGCTGCCCTTCTGACTGTGGCGGCCTATGTGATCTTATGCTTTTTCCATGAGACAAAGAAGAAAAGTACAGTCAAAAAGAAGATCAGTTTTACGGATATTATAGCGGTAAAAGCGCTTCCCTTTACATTGGTAGCGGGTTCCTATTCGTTTGTAAATGGGATCATAGCGTCTTATCTGGTCATGTATGCAGATGAAATCGGCGTAAAGGGCGTCAGCCTTTACTTTACAGTCTGTGCTGTAGTGCTGTTTATTATCCGTCCTTTCTCAGGCAAATTGATGGACAAGAAGGGGATACGGATCACAGTCTTGCCGGGGCTGATACTGACGGCGTCTTCCATGTTTATATTAGGAAGGAGCAAGACCTTATTTTTTATCCTATTGACAGGGGTGCTTCGTTCGTTAGGACAAGGCGCTGCCCAGCCGTCCCTGCAGGCAGGATGTATCAATGAAGTGGGGAAAGACAAAAGTGGGGTGGCGACAAGCACCTATTATCTGGGCGGAGATATCTGTCAGGGGGTCGGCCCTATGATCGGAGGGTTTGTGGTACAGATGTTTGCCGGAACAACAGGATATACAGCTATATTTGATATTTGCGGAATGTTATTGTTAGGTGCGCTTGTTTTTTTCTTTTATATTACGAGGAGCAAGAAAGAAAAAGCAGAATATGGGAAAGGAGAACAGCATGGGGCAGCAGTTTGAATTAGAGAGGATATCACCTGAAAAAGCAGGGATACACAGTGGACAGGTAAAGAAATGTATAGAAAAACTTATGAATGAATGGAGTCATATGAATGGCTTTATGGCGGCCAGATATGGGAAAGTCTTTGCGGAATGCTTTTGGTCTCCCTTCCACAAAGACTTAGTCCATTCCAATCATTCATTGGGAAAAACATATACAGGGACAGCCATCGGGATTGCGCTGAGGGAAGGAAAACTTTCATTGGATGAGAAAATGGCAGATATATTTCAGGATGAGATACAAGAGAAAAAGATAGAACTTACGGAATATGCCAAAGAAATCACGATACGAAATGTTTTGACAATGACAAATGGGCATGCTCATCATCCTGAAATGGGAGAGAATTGGCTGGAAAATTATTTTCGGACACCTGTAACGCATAAACCGGGAACAAAATTTTTGTATAATACGTCGGGAGCCTGTATGCTGGCAGCGGTGATCAAAAAGAAGACGGGACAGAATGTAAAAGAGTATCTGACGCCAAGGTTATTTCAGGAAATAGGCATTGATCCGGAGCGGTTTGTGTGGTTGAAATGGCCGGATGGGATAGATGCGGAACCCGGCACCTTTTCTACTACGGAAGATAATCTAAGATTGTGCTTATTGTATTTAAATGGTGGAAAATGGAATGGAAAACAAATAGTAGATCCTCAATTTATAAAAGAAGCGTTGTCTGTACAGATTTCTACTCAGGACGCGCCTGAACAGAAAGACGGAAGATGCGGATATGGATATCAATTGTGGGCTTGCAGTATTCCAGGTGTATACAGATTTGACGGTGGTCAGGGACAGTATGGTATCCTCTGGCCGGAAAAAGGAATCGCAGTCGCAGTCCATGAAGGCGCTATTGTGCCTTATGGACCACAGAGAACTCTAGATGTGATCGAAGAAGAACTTCTTTTAAAGATGGAAGAAGGAGAACTGGAAGAAGAACCTGCCGCATATGCGGAACTGTTGGATTTTGAAAAAAATAGGAAATATAAACCGGACTGCGCCAATACTATCCGGCCTGCTGTAGAGTTGAGCGGCAGATATAAGGTGACAGAGGGCGATCCTAATCCGTGGCTGGGACTGGCGCCTCCGGGCAGAGAGGATATGTTTATTCCATACAGGGATAAACAGAAGAAAAGCAAAATAGAATCTTTTACACTGGAAATACAGGAGGATATGTGTAAATTCGAGGTGAACGGATATGCAGAGTTTATTGCGCGTATGGATGGGCAGCTGGAACTTAAGCATACAGATAACGTGTTTCCAAAGCTTACTGCATACAGTGCGACAGCAAGGTTTATAAACGGGTATACGCTGGAGATCAAGATACACTGGCTGAACAGCTGGACAGGCACGGTGATGCGGTTCGAAAAACAAAGAGATACGATGTATATGACGGCGTTAAAATACAGAGCCAACCAGGAGGATGATTGGCTGGTTTATAAAGGAAAAGCCAGGAGAGAAGATTTATGAAACTGTTTACATCGGATAAGAACTTTTATCGAAAGACGATCCGGCTGGCAGTTCCGATCACCCTGCAGTGTCTGATCTCGATCAGCGTAAACATGATGGATAATATCATGGTAGGAGTATTAGGAGAGAATGCGCTGTCGGCGGTATCCTTGGCAAACCAGTTTATCAATATCTTTACCTTTGCCTGCATGGGGCTGGGGCAAGGTGCGTCTATCCTGGCAACCCGTTTCTGGGGAATGAAAGATACAGACGCATTGAAAAAGGTGATATCCATCGCTTTGCGGTATTGTATCGTGATCAGCCTGCTGTTCACGGCAGTGACTTTATTTTTCCCGGAGTTTATCATGCGCATGTATATCGCGGATGCGGCAGTTATAACAGAAGGCCTGCGGTATTTACAGATATCGGTGTACTGTTATATTTTCTATGGGCTGTCGCTGATCGGAGCAAACATACTGCGGAGTATCGGGCAGGTAAAAGTTCCGTTGTATACGGCGATTCTTGCGTTTTTTATAAATGTAGGGTTTAATTATGTGTTTATATTTGGAAAGCTAGGATTTCCCGCTATGGGGACAAAAGGCGCTGCGCTCGGTACGCTTTTTGCACGGATATTAGAGTTTGGGATCACATTTGGTTATCTGCTCTGTAAAGAGAAACATATTCGTTACAGACTACGGGATATTTTTCTTAGGAGCACGCATTTAAACCAGGAGTTTATCAAGGTGGCGCTGCCTGTTATGGTCAGCGATACGCTGCAGGGTTTTGGAAATCATCTGATCGCGATGGTGACAGGCAGGATAGGAGCAGCCTTTGTATCGGCCTATTCGATCACAACGGTGATCCAGCAGCTGAGCAGTGTTTTGACCCAGGGCATTGCGCAGTCCAGCAGTATTGTGATCGGACATACACTGGGAAGAGGAGAACGGAATAAGGCAAAGGAAGAGGCAAATGCTTTTGTCGGACTGGGCATGATCGTAGGTGCCGCGGCGGGGGTTCTGATCCTTCTGGTGGCCAACCCAATCATTGCCTGTTACAACATTACAGAGACAACGAGACAGATGGCACAGCAGCTTATGTATGCCATAGCTTTTATTATCTTTTTCCGCTCGATCAACAGTATACTCACGAAAGGGGTACTAAGAGGAGGCGGAGACACGAGATTTCTTATGGTCGCAGATATTTTGTTCTTATGGATCGCAAGTGTGCCGTTGGGATACTTGGCAGGAGTTGTCTGTAAGGCGCCGGCATTCTGGATATATTGTGCGCTGAAGATAGATGAGATCTTGAAATGTATATTATGTTATTACAGACTGCGCAATGAAAAATGGATCAAAAAAATAAGCGCAGAGAAAGGAGAGACTGTTTATGAATGATAAAATACAGCTGCTGGCAGGGATCCCGGATGATGACAACAGGGAATATCTGCCGGAAAAATTGAAAGACAGTGAGATTGTTGTCAATGAAAATGGAAATAATTCACAGGTGTATCCGAAAAATTTAAAAGAAATGAAAGCATGCCTGGTGGAGGATGATGTGGAGGATACATGGTATGAATATGTACCGGACAGCTATGATCCTAAGAAAAAGACGCCGCTTGTGTTTTCTATGCATGGCGGTATTATGACGGGATGGGCACAGTGCGTATATACATCATGGTCCCTTGTGGCAGACAGGGAAGGTTTTATCGTGGTATATCCCAATGCTCATAGCCGCAGATTCTGGCAGATCGAATGTGAGAGGAGATTATTTAAACAACTGTCAGAGCCAAACGAAGAAGGCATATATATGCATGACTTTCCGGATGATGTCCATGAAAATAAGGATGTCCGTATGATTTTCCAATTGCTCCATCGGATGAAAGAAAAATATAACATCGATGAGGAACGGGTTTATATGCAGGGCATGTCCTTGGGAAACGCTATGACGGCTATGATGGGAAGGCATTTCGGCAATCGGTTTGCGGCAATGGCAGGATCGGCAGGGCCGAGTACGATTGGACTTTTGTTTGATGAAAAGGATCGGCCCGTCAATGCCGGCGGACCGCTTCCGGTATGGCAGGCGCGGATGGAATTTGACCAGGCACCTCCGGGAAGTACAGACACTGTGGAAGATGTTGTGGCAAAAAATCGGGAATATTGGCTCAGGATCAATGGGTGCGAGGAACTTCCACAGCTTAAAATATGCGGAGAAAATAATTTTGCTTTTTATAAGGGGAAAAAAGCTGACTATGTATTTCGGGATGTGAAGAATCGAGATCACGGACAGACTTTCGATGAAGCGGAACTTGTATGGGATTATTTCTTTTCTGGTATTAAAAGAAATGAAGATGGAACCAGTGGCTATATGGAACCGGAGATGGCAAGAGAAGGAGACAGATGTGTATTCGCGGCAGCAGAAGGCGGTACTTATGCATGGGTGAACAATGAAAGAGTCAAACTTCCCGCAAAGGCATTGACATGGCAGAAGTTGAAATATCACGGTCTTCATGGAGATGCAAAAGTACGGGGAGAATACTGTATGATACCTGCTGCTTTTTTAGCAGATATGGTGCATGCATCATATGAAGAAAAGGATGGCTGGGGACAGATGAAACTGGAGGACGGCCGGATCTTGCAGATTGCCAGAGGCTGTATCGGGTGTACTTTGGATAACAGAGTACAGGCGATGTTTTGCGAGCCGATCGAACGAGAAGGCATGCTGTATATCTCGGCTGCATGGTTTTGTCAGGAAATCTTGGGGCGGCATGTGTCGGTCTGCAATCATGTGATGTACGCGACGGATCATCCGGCTTCTTTATCTGTGAATATGGCGCGTCTGATCAAAGATCTGCTGAAATAAGAAGCCAGAAAACGAAGAGAGGGAAAACAGGAGCAGACAGGAGGAGATTATGAGTTTACAAGTCAATGACAGGCTTCTTTTTCCAAAGGGGAAAAGGAAGGCATTTACACTGAGTTATGATGATGGGATCCAACAGGACAGGAAGCTGGTGACCTTGCTGGATACCTATCATATCAAAGCGACATTTAATTTGAATCCGGGACTGTTCGGACAAAGAGGAACAGTGGCGGCCGGAAAAAAGGAAGTGCCGCATATTAAATTAGGAGGAGAAGAGGCCAGACAAGTATATAAAAATCATGAGATCGCAGCGCATGGACAGTACCATGTATGTATGACCGGGATGGATCCGGCTCGTGCTGCCGCCGAGGCATTGGACAGCAGAAGATCGCTGGAAGAATTGCTGCAAAAGCCTGTCACAGGATATGCATATGCATTTGGCGCCCATGACGATACAACACGGCGCGCGCTGCAGGTATCCGGGATCCGATACGCCAGAACGATCACCTCGACATATAGTTTTGCGATCCCACAGGATTTCCTTACTTGGGATCCGACTTGCCATCACAATGATGAGAAGTTATTTGCTCTTGCAGATTCTTTCCTGTCGGATGACCTGTATTTTTCTTTGTTGACACCTGCAAAACTTTTCTATGTGTGGGGGCATAGTTATGAGTTTGATCAATGTGAAAACTGGGAATATATGGAACGGTTTCTTGAGAAGATGAGCGGACATGCAGATGTATGGTATGCGACCAATGGAGAAATACAAGAATATGTAGAAGCATACCGTAGATTAATCTTCAGCGCAGACGCACAGACTGTATATAATCCATCGGCAGTTTCTGTGTATATAGGAGGCATGTTCACGCAGGAATATGTGGAAGTACAGCCAGGAAAAACAGCGGAACTTATACCGCCAGTCAATATGTAAGGCAGTGAGAACAAGGAGGAATATATGGGCTTTTTTAGCGCGGATAATAAAATGATGCAGCTTTTAGATACATTTTTTGAGTATATGCAGCTGCTGTTCCTGAGTCTGGCATTTTCGCTTCCAATCCTTACGATCGGACCGGCTCTTACTGCGAAATATTATACGGCGATGAAGATCGCACGGAAAGAATCCCCGCATGTTATGCGGGCTTTTTGGAAATCTTTTCGGGAGAATTTTAAGCAGGGGATGCTCCTGGAATTAATCGCTCTGGCAGGGATCCTGATATTAGGAATAGATTGGTACATCGTCTTGCATACGAATTTTGGTCTGCTGTCCTATGTACTGCTGGCGGTGATCGCGGTCGTAACTTTCCTGTCAGCGATCGTAGGGATCTATCTTTTTGCGTTGTTGGCGAGATTTCATGCAGGGACGCTTAGGATCATGAAATGTGCTTTTATGATCGGTATAGGAAAATTCTGGGCAGGCGCTCTTTGTGTACTTTGTAATCTTATGGTACTGATTTTGTGTCTGCGATGGCCCCTCTATGCGTTTTTTATATGGCTGATCGCAGGCGCGCTTGTGCTGGCCGCAAAAAGCCACCTGCTTGCAAACATTCTTAGCAAGTTTGAGCAGGATACATAGAAAATGCGATACTGTTCTCAATCACACAGGGCTGTATGAATACAGGCATGGCAAAATGCTGATTCACTTTAGGTTTATTTTTGAAGCGTTGAGTAATTTAAGCGCTCCCGGAGATTATATGCGCTACTATCGCCAACTGAGAGGGCTTACCACAAGGCAACTTGCAGAGAAGTTAAACATTGTACCGGCAACAGTTCTTGCTTATGAACAGGGGCGTTTCCCGATACCGTATGAAATTTCCGTAGCTGCGGCTGAAATGCTGCATATATCCGAAGAACTGCTGTTTGATGATTTTTGTGTTTTCATAAGTGCGCCATATACGGAGCTGTTACATACGGTCAGAAAGCGTCATGGGCTTAACCAAGTTGCTTTTGCCGAAAATGCCGGTATTGCTCCGAGTATCTATGCGAAATGGGAATCGGGCAGCCGCAGACCGTCAAGAAAAATGTATCAGCAATTAAAAGCAATTTATCCCGAAATATAATATTGAGCGTGCTCACACGAAACGGTGGGTACGCTCATTTTCTTATCCGCACATTCGATTTTTGCGGTTACTTACAGTACAATAATTGCAGAAAACGAAAGGAGAACCGGTGATGAAGCAAAAATACTATCTTGTGCTAAACGATCAGGAGCATCGGCTTATAATTGAGAGCATGAACCAATTAAGAAATAAGCTTATTGCTAACGGCAAGTACACCGATGCAATAGATGAAGTTCTGCTGAAAATCATTGGCGCAAAACAAAAGAAATTCAAAGTAATTTTCAAGGAGGTGTGATTATGGAAAAGTACATTTTTGACGAAAGAAACGGGCTTTGGTATGAACTTCAAGGAGACTACTATCTACCGTGTTTAAAACTGCCGGAGAAAGAACAACAGCCAGTCGGCTTATGGGGACAGCGACATTTGCGGTACATCAAACAACACCGCAGGGTGCTTTACACAAATCTGCTGACAAGCGGTAAGCTGAATGAATACCTTGCTGCTCTCGACAAGCAGGCTGATGATATGTTCTTTCGGCTTGTGAAACAGATGGCAGAGCGTGAGGGTGTTACCGAGACACTCAAAGCGGAAAATCAAATGGAGTGGGTTGGTCGGATGAACAATATCCGCAGCAGAGCAAAGGAATTTATAAATAATGAATTGATTTTTTCATAAAAGATTAACGGTGCTGTAAACATCAAAAGGATTTACAGCACCGTTTTTGTGTATTCATTTTCTGTTTAACAGATTATTCAACCTTCATCATTCTGTAACCAACGCCGATATGCGTTTGGATATATTGGGGCGAATCGGCATCCTTTTCAAGCTTTTTACGGAGTGTAGCCATAAAGACGCGCAGAGAGGCAATGTCGTTATTCCAACAGCTACCCCAAATACTCTGTGTAATGAAGGTGTGCGTCAAGACCTTTCCGACATTCCTTGAAAGCAGACACAAAAGTTTATATTCGATAGGCGTAAGGTGCAATTCTTCATCGCCTAAATAGGCACATCCTGCGGCATAATCTATTCGAAGCTGCCCGTTTGTGAAAACGGACGCTTCGGCGGCGGTTTCGTTCTGTATCATATTAAGCCGTCTTTGTGTAACCCTAAGCCTTGCCAAAAGCTCTTCAACCGAAAACGGTTTGGTCAGATAATCGTCGGCACCTGCGTCGAGTGCGTCAATTTTATCGGTATCTTCACTTCGTGCGCTGATAACGATAATCGGCATATTCGACCAAGTGCGGATTTTTTTAATAACATCAACGCCGTCAATATCGGGAAGTCCTAAATCGAGCAGGACAATATCGGGATTGTGTGATGACGCTTCCAAAATGGCATCGGCACCGTTAGGTGCGGTTAAGTATCTGTAATCGTGCGCTTTAAGGGTTGTTGTAATAAGATTTTTGACCGAATTATCGTCTTCAACAACCAATATCAATGGTTTATTCATGAATTTCTACCTCCCCGGCAGGTAATGTAATGGTGAACACCGTACCGTGCGGTGTGTTGTCCGAAACGGTTATTTTGCCGCCGTGTGCATTTACAATGGAACGGCACAGCGACAATCCCAAGCCTAAGCTGCGGCGGCTGTCGGCTATTTTATTTGCACCGCTGTAAAACATATCGAACACCCGCTCTTTCATTTCATCGGGTATCCCGTCGCCGTCATCGGCAATGGATATAACGGCTTTATCTCCTTGTTTCCAAGTTTTTATCAGAATGTTGGAGCCTTTCGGCGTGTATTTAATGGCGTTGTCCACAATATTTATGATAACTTGTACCATCAGCTTTGCGTCCATTTTAGCAAGAAGATAATCTTCTTTATGCCGGACGGCAATATGATGTTCTACGCTTTTTCTGTTCACATGATGAAGCGCTTCTGTGATGACATCGTCTACTAAATCATCTGTAATGTTAAGATTTAGCCGTCCTTCTTCGATTCTTGTGACCGAGAGCAGATTTTCCACCAGATTGATAAGCCACATAGAGTCATCGTAAATATCGGTATAAAGCTGATTCTTTGTCGCTTCGTCAAAGGAGTTGCCGTTTGATAAAAGATTACTTGCATTGCCGGAAATTGAGGTAAGAGGCGTCCGCAAATCGTGTGAAATCGCGCGCAGTAGATTGGCACGAAGCTGTTCATTTTTTGCAAGGATCGCCGCTTCTTCTTTTTCTCTTGCATTCTTTTCGTTTTCCAGCGACAAAGCACATTCGCCGAGTATAGATAATAGAATACTTTTCTCAAACGAATCAAGAGGCTCATCACCTATATAAATGCCGACAACGCCGTAAACTCGGCTGTTTACCCTTACGGCAAGGTATAGGCATTTTGCGTTTGAAAGGGTTTGGGTAGTTGCGCCTGCGTGTTTGTTATTCTTTTGCACCCACTCCGCAACTGCCTTTTCTTTTGTGCCTGTTATTTCCTCGTCCGTTTTGTCACCTGAAACGGTAAAAATATGCGGTTCGCTTAAGGTTTCGTTTTCTGATAAATAGAACACAATATCCTTGCCGAGCAGTTTGATAAGTTGATTTGCCGTTGCGGAAACGATTTCATTTTTGTCCTTTGCCTGTTGCAAAAGCTGATTTGTATCAAACAGCACCTTTGTTCTGTAAGCCGCCTTTGCAGACTGTTTCGCATGCTCTTTCAACTTCACGGCAAGCGAGCTTGTGAGCAGTGCCGCCAAAAACATAATTAAAAAGGTGACAGGATATCCTTGATCGTAAGCCTGAAGTGTGAACTGCGGATCGGTAAAGAAAAAGTTGAAAACCAAAACGCTGACAATAGAAGAAATCAGGCTGTAAACCCGATGTCTTGTAACGACCGAGGTCACAAGAACGCCGAGAACATATACCGTGATGATATTTGCCTCTGCAAACCCTAATTGCCTGAACAGCATTCCAATACAGGTTGCCAAAATCAGAATGACAACGCTTTTCAAAAAATCGGATACCGAAAAGACAATTTTGCTTTTCCTTCTCGCTTTTTTTGCACGGTATGCGGCGTTTTTGCCGTCGGTATCGGGGATGATATGCACATCCAAATTCGGAGCGTTTGCAATCAGCTTTTCTGTAAGAGTGGGTTTAGAAAATATGCTCTTTCGGGTTGCAGAGCTTCTTCCTATCACGATTTTTGAAACCCCCGAAAGCCTTGCAAATTCGGCAATTTGATAGGAAACATCTTCACCGTACACAGTTTCGATTTTAGCGCCGAGCTGTTCCGCAAGACGTATATTGCTCCGCAGTCGCTTTACATCTTCCTCGGACAACACCTCATAATCCGGGGTTTCCACAAACAGTGCGGTAAAAGCTCCCTTAAAGGCATTCGCCATTCGGGCGGCGGTGCGGATAATTTTTGCATTGGAAGGTGACGACGAAAGGCATACAAGAATATGCTCATCGGTATGATAATCGCTGTGACTTTTCGTTCTGACGGTTTCGGTAAGCAGATTTATCCTGTCGGCACAGCGACGCAAGGCAATTTCCCGAAGCGCCGTAAGATTTTCCACGGTAAAGAAATTTTCTGTAGCGCGCTCAGCCTGAACCGAATTATATACATTTCCCGCCTTAAGCCGTTCAATCAATTCCTGCGGCTCAATATCCACAAGCTCGACCTGACTTGCATTATCAAATACCGAATCGGGGATACGCTCGTGTACCATAATGCCCGTTATAGATGCAACTGTGTCATTAAGGCTTTCAATATGCTGAACATTTACCGTGGTATAAACATCTATTCCCGCATTAAGCAGCTCTTCAATATCCTGATAACGCTTTGTATGACGGCACACAGGCGCATTGGTATGGGCAAGCTCATCCACAAGGATTAACTGTGGGTGTCTGGCAAGCGCAGCGTCAAGATTAAATTCTGAAAGAGTAATTCCGTTATATTCCGAAACAAGATTCGGAAGACATTCCAATCCGTTTACAAGTGCGGAGGTCTGCGGACGGGCATGCGGTTCAATGTAACCGGCAACGACATCAATACCGCGCCTCTTTGCCGAATGTGCGGCTTTCAGCATGGCATAGGTTTTGCCTACGCCTGCGGCATATCCGAAAAAGATTTTCAAATGTCCTCTGTTTAGGTTCTGTTTCTCCTTTTCAATTTCCTTTAGAAACTGTTCCGGACTTTGCCTTGTTTCGTCCATAAAAACACCTCCTGTAAGTCTCATATTTAGAGTAAGAACAATTAAAAGAATTTCTTCTTTTTGAAGTAGATGATTTCTCCTACTGCGATAATAAAAGAAACAATAATCACCGAAAGATAACCGTACCTCCATTTTAGTTCAGGCATATAAGCAAAGTTCATTCCATACCATCCCGTGATTAAAGTAAGCGGCAGGAAAAAGGTGGTGACGATTGTGAGAATCCCCATAATTTTATTTTGCCGTGCGTCCTGCTTTGACTGATAAAGCTCACGAAGCTGAAGCATATTTTCACGAAGCAACTGAACATGATTTTGCAATCTCTCGGCACGATGGGTAAATTTATCCCAGTCTTGATCGTCCTGTATAAATGATGAGCAAGCGCTGGACTGAAACAACTCTCCGATATCCGTCAGTTGTTCATAGTAAGCGTTTAATTCGGACAGCTTTTGCCTGTGTTTTGTGAGCAAAGGGAAAAAGTCTGCCGAACCGCCGGAGCCGATATTTTCTTCCATTTTTTCTGTTTCTGACTCGATGTGAGAAAGATAGAGAACATCATCCTCTATCATTTGCTCCATAAACTGCAAAAGAAGATGAGCCGGACTGTTCAGCTCCTGAAGCACGCCTATCCGTTTGTCTACCCATAATTTCAAATCGCCTACATCTTCGACAAATAAGAGCGACTGCCCCGTCAAATAAAAGCCGAAAGAAAGCTGCGGTGAACGCTGTTCGCTTTTTTGAGGCAGGCGTAAGGTTCCGATGATGCAGTTTTTGAACACCTCTGCTTTACAGTAACGAATCGATCCGAGGCAGTGAAGAAGTTCTTTATAATACGGCAGTTGTTCTTTACATTCGTGAAATTCCGCCGTACTCATAACCGTGAAAAACGGCTTTTTATCGCCGCAGTTTTGGGCGGCTTGCAGACTCCCGTCTTTTGAATCAATAAAGTATTGCATCATAGCTCCTCCTTTCCGCTCTTTATTATATCACAGTATGAAAGTATTTTCTACTTTACATATTCTGCATTTATCGCCGCTTGATTTGACAAAAGCAAATCCGAAAGGCTATCGACAAGGGCATTGCTTGAAGCCTTTTTCCATATCACAGCGGTCTGAATTCCTGAAGGATTCAGCGGTTCTATCGTACATCCTGCTTCCTCAATGTAAATACTGTTTTTCTTTGCAAAAATGATAAGACAGTTGTAGGTATCGTCATTTGCAGAAGCGTTGTTTTCTATAAAGCCAAAGTCAATACGATTTTTGTTTAGCTTATCATATATATCCTCTGTATTTCCAAACAGGAAATGGAGCTGACAATTCGGATTTATTTTTGAAAACTTTTCAAACAGCGGCATCAGAGAATCCAATATCATAGGATTATCGAACGCAATAAAAAGACTGTTTTCTGCGATTTCAGCGTCAATTAAGCGGCGGTTATTTGCTAAAAAAGCGTCAAGTTTTTTCATTAAAAAGTAACCGAACACAATGATGGCAGCCACTGCGCACACTAACAATAATTCTTTCATACTTCCCGTCTTCTTTCGGAATTTATATGTGAAAACACTTTTGTATGTTTTTGGTATCGCCCAGCACTAAAATGGTATCACCCGGTATAAAGCTTGTTTCGGGCGCAAAATTCAGATTCATTTTACCGTCGCGTTTAATCGCCATAATATTGATACCGTGCTTTTTACGCACATCCGCTTCGACAACCGTCTTTCCTATCCATTTTTCGGGCACCGCAATTTCAATAATAGCGTGATCGCTGTCAAGCTCTATGTAATCGAGGATATGGTCGGCGGTATAGCGGATAGCCGTCCAATCGGCAAGCTGCCTTTCGGGATATACGATTTCATCCGCCCCGTTTCTCAGAAGGAATTTTGCGTGCACATCCCGTGCTGCACGGGAAACTACCATTTTTGCACCCAACTCCTTTAAAAGAGATGTTGTTTCAAGCGAGCTTTGGAAATCGTCCCCGATTGCGACTATGCAAACATCAAAATTATTTACTCCCAACGACTCTATAAACTCCTCATTTGTTGCGTCGCCTATTTGCGCGTTCATAACAAAGGGCAATACCGCATTTACTCTTTTTTCGTTTTTGTCAACAGCCATAACCTGATGCCGCATCTCGTTAAGCTTCATTGCAATGTGTCTGCCAAACCTGCCAAGCCCTATAAGTAAAACAGATTTCATCTTTCTTCTCCTTTAACCGACCGTTATTTTTTCCTGCGGATATTTTGTTACGTTTGTCCCCGTGCCTTTCATTGCCGCAAATATCAATGTCAGTCCTCCGACTCTACCGAAGAACATTAGTACAATCAGAATGAACTGCGAAACAATCCCCGACTGTGAGGTGATGCCGAGGGAAAGTCCCACCGTTCCGATTGCCGACGCTGTTTCAAACAGTGACGGGAGCAACGGGATATTTTCAAGACGGCTGATGATCATTCCTCCGCCTATAAACAGCCCAATATACAGTAAAAAGATGGTTGCCGCGCTTTTCACGGTATCGTCGGATATGCGCCGTTTGAAAAAGTGTGTATTTTCCTTTTTGCGAAACACGGACAGCGCTGATGAAACCAAAACGGCGATTGTGGTGGTTTTCATACCGCCAGCCGTTGAACCGGGAGAGCCGCCGACCAGCATCAACAATATAATCAGCATTTGACCTGTCTCACTGAAGGCTGTTAAATCCGTCGTATTAAAGCCGGCTGTTCTCGGCGTAACAGACTGGAAAAGAGAGGTCAGGATTCTTTCTCCGAGGGGAAGGCTCTGATACTCGAAAAAGAAAAAGTAAAGCGCCGGCAGGATAATCAGTATTCCCGTCACGGTAAGGATAACCTTGCTTTGCATTCGGTATTTTCTGAAATGAAGCTTGTTGTTTTTTATATCCTCCCAAGTTAAAAAGCCTATGCCGCCGATAATAATAAGCGCCATAACCGTGAAGTTGAAAAAGGGCTGTGATGAATAAGAGGTTAATGACGAAAACGGCTCTTTAACGCCGATTAAGTCAAAGCCTGCGTTGCAAAATGCCGAAATGGAATGGAACAAGGCATACCATATGCCCTTCATAATTCCGACATCACGGATAAAAGCCGGTAAAAGCAAGGCTGCTCCAATCAGTTCAATGCACACCGTTATTTTCAGTATAAATTTTGTAAGCCGTACAATTCCACCGAGATGGTGTGCGGAAACCGCCTCCTGCATCGTGCTTCTCTGCATCAACCCTATTTTTCTACCCGAAAAAGCCGCAACCGAAACCGCAACCGTGACAATGCCCATACCGCCGATTTGAATTAAAAACAGAATTACGCTCTGCCCGAACATTGACCAGTATGTAGCGGTATCGTGTATAACCAAACCGGTTACACAAACTGCGGAGGTAGCGGTAAACAGTGCATCTGAAAACACGGCGCCTTTACCGTCCATTGTCGAAACGGGCAGCATTAACAGTATGCTGCCTAAAATTATCACAGACAGAAAGCCTAATATAATAATCTGAAACGATGTAATATGCTTGTGTTTTAGATTTTGTCGTTTTATCATAACGGATACCTTCGCAATCTTAATATCATATTTATACTGTCTTTATTTTATCTTAATCTGCATTAAATCGGCGTAAGCAAGATAAAGACGATATTAAGATTGCATAAAGGTAAAGGCGGAAAAGCCGAAACTCTCCCGCCTTAAAACTATTACAGAATTCCGTCCAGCATCAAATTCACTTTAAGAACATTTACTGTTTCTTCTCCGAATATACCTAAGAACTTACTGTCAGTGCATTTTTGAATAATCTCCCGCACCTCGTCTTCAGTCATATCGTTTGCTTTTGCGATTCTTGCAACCTGATACTCAGCGGCGGCAGGTGAAATATGCGGGTCAAGTCCGCTGCCCGAGCAGGTCACAAGATCAACGGGGATTGCTTTTTCGTCCATATCGGGGTTTGCCTCCCGCAGCTTTTCCACACGCTCCCGAACCAAAGCCTCATATTCTTCGCTTGCCGGGGAAAGATTGGACGGTGCGGCATACATCAGAGTTTTTCCGTTTTCGTCCTTGTAGGTTGAAACATCAATATTCATAATGCGCCCCCACATATGTCCGTCATCCGTATACTGCTGACCGAGCAGTTCACAGCCGTACTTTTTTCCGTCAACCTCAATAATACTGCCGTTTGCTTTATCGGGAAAAATAAGCTGTGCAATACCTGTTACAATACCTGTGTAAACAACGCCGCAGAGCAATGTGAATATAAGAAAGATAACAGCAGCCCTCGGCAGTACATTTTTTAATGTTTTCATTGTAAAAAACCTCCTTATGCCAAGCCGAACAGTACAAGCAGCATATCAATAAGCTTAATGAAGATAAAAGGTGCCGCCAGACCGCCGAGACCGTAAATTAACAGATTGCGCGACAAAAGCTTGCCCGCAGGAACTTCACGGTATTTTACACCTTTGAGCGCCAGCGGAATCAGCGCAATAATAATCAGTGCATTGTAAATAATAGCCGATAAAACAGCGCTTTGCGGGGAATGAAGTCCCATAATGTTAAGTGCCGAAAGCCCCGGATAAAGTCCCATAAACAAGGCGGGAATAATGGCAAAATACTTTGCCACATCGTTCGCTATTGAGAAAGTAGTCAGACTGCCTCTTGTCATTAAAAGCTGTTTGCCGATGCGGACAATATCAATCAGCTTTGTCGGAGACGAATCAAGATCAACCATATTTCCCGCTTCCTTTGCTGCCTGTGTGCCTGTATTCATCGCAACCGCCACATCAGCCTGTGCAAGTGCGGGAGCGTCGTTTGTACCGTCGCCCGTCATTGCTACAAGGTGTCCCTTGCTCTGAAAATCACGGATCATTTGGAGCTTGCCTTCCGGCGTTGCTTCGGCCAGAAAATCGTCCACACCGGCTTCTGCCGCGATTGCGGCGGCTGTCATCGGGTTGTCGCCGGTAATCATGATGGTTTTGATGCCCATTTTACGAAGATCGGCAAACTTTTCTTTAACGCCCTGCTTGATGATGTCTTTCAGGTGAATAACGCCGAGAATCTTGTGGTTTTTCGTGACAACAAGCGGTGTGCCGCCCTGCTGCGCAATCTCTTTAACAATCCGGTCGCATTCATCGGAATAAACGCCGCCGTTTTCGGTCACATATTTTTGCATTGTATCGGCGGCTCCCTTGCGGATTTCGTTACCGTCATAATCAACGCCGCTCATACGGGTTTTCGCCGTAAAGGGAATAAAGGTCATATTCTTGTCGGAAAGTTCTCTGCCGCGAATATTGAATTTTTCTTTTGCGAGAATAACTACGCTTCTGCCTTCGGGCGTTTCATCGGCAAGCGAGGATAACTGCGCCGCATCGGCAAGCTCTTGTTCACTTGCTCCGTCAACGGGGATAAAAGCACTTGCCTTACGGTTGCCGAGTGTAATCGTACCTGTTTTGTCAAGCATAAGTATGTCCACATCGCCTGCGGCTTCAATGGCTCTGCCACTCATAGCAAGTACATTCGCCTGATTAAGTCTGCTCATTCCCGCAATGCCGATAGCAGAAAGCAATGCGCCGATGGTGGTAGGGGCAAGGCAGACAAGCAAAGCGACCAAGGTAGTAACAGAGGTAGGATTTTCAATTCCCGCCAGCTTTGCCGAGAATATGGAATAGGTATACAGCGATACGGTAACAAGAATAAATATAATGGAAAGCGCGACAAGGAAAATCTGCAACGCGATTTCATTAGGCGTCTTTTTACGGGAAGCACCCTCGACCATAGCAATCATTTTATCAAGGAAGCTTTCGCCCGCTTCGCTTGTTATCCGCACAACAATCCAATCGGAAAGTACGGTTGTACCTCCCGTTACGGCGCTTCTGTCGCCGCCTGCCTCACGGATAACGGGTGCGGATTCGCCTGTGATAGCACTTTCGTCTACCGATGCGGCACCCTCGATTACCTCACCGTCGCCCGGAATTTGCTCTCCTGCTTTTACAATGACAATATCGCCTTTTTTAAGAGTTGCAGAAGAAACGGCGGTTATCTGTTCTTTCTTATCGGCAGAGGGTATCTTATGTGCCTCTACATCTTTTTTTGAAGCTCGCAGGGCGTCTGCCTGCGCCTTTCCGCGTCCCTCGGCAATCGCTTCGGCAAAATTTGCAAAAATACAGGTAAACCACAGAATTACCGCGATTACCAAGGTGTAGCCACTTGAAGCGTCCTTTAGTCCGAACAGAGAGACAATCCACAGTCCGCTTGTCAGGATCGCCGAAATATACACCAAAAGCATAACAGGATTTTGCACCTGTGTTTTGGGGTTTAGTTTTATAAATGAATCTTTTATGGCTCTGCCGAGCATCTTTTTATCGGCAAAAGCACTTTTTGTTTTTGATGCCATAACAGTGCCTCCTTAAATAACATTACTGAAAAATTCAGCCAACGGTCCGAGAGCCAGCGCAGGGAAGAAGCTGAGCGCACCTATAATAAGGACAATGAGAATCAGCAAAAATACAAACATACCGTTTGTGGTGGAAAGTGTTCCTGCGCTTGTTGCAATCTTCTTTTTTCCTGCAAGGCTTCCCGCAATCGCCAGCGTTCCTATAATTGGAAGGAAACGGGCAAACAGCATGACAAGTCCGAGCGAAACATTTAAAAATACGGTATTTGCATTAAATCCGGCAAAGGCAGAGCCGTTATTACCGCCGCAGGAAGAATATGCGTATAGAATTTCAGAAAAACCATGCGCTCCTCCGTTGTTGAGACTGTCCGCCACGCTCGGAACGACAGCCGCAATACCGCTTCCTATAAGAATGGCAATCGGCGTGGCAAGGCAAACAAGCACAGACCATTTCATCTCATAGGGTTCGATTTTTTTGCCTAAAAACTCCGGCGTTCTGCCGACCATAAGCCCGGCTATAAACACCGTCAGAATGGCAAAGGCAAGCATGCCGTAAAGACCGCAGCCAACGCCGCCGAAAACAACCTCGCCGAGCTGCATCAGGAGCATTGTCACCATACCGCCAAGCGGCGTGTAGCTGTCGTGCATAGAGTTTACAGAGCCGTTGGAAGCCGCCGTTGTAAATGCCGCCCATGTTGAGGATGTCGCAATGCCGAATCGGGTTTCCTTGCCCTCCATATTGCCGCCTGCCTGATCGGTCATCGAAATGTTGACGCCATCCTGTGCAAGCTGCGGTGTTGCAACCTGTTCGCTGACGGCGATCGTGCCGAGCGCCAGCACAAGGCATATAAACATCGCCATAAAGATGGCAACGCCCTGTTTTTTATTCTTTACTGCCTTTCCAAAGGTGAAGCACAGCGCCGCAGGAATAAGCAAAATTGAAAGCATTTCAATCAAATTTGTAAAAGCGTTCGGGTTTTCGAGCGGATGAGCGGAGTTAACGCCCATATAACCGCCGCCGTTTGTACCCGTTTGCTTAATAGCGACCTGACTTGCCGCAGGGCCCATAGGCACAAACTGTTCGGTAACAATTTCGGCGTCTTCTATTTTTTTGCCGTCAACTGTTACGGTATTTGTATCAAGGTCAATTTCAGCGTTTTCAAGGATTTCGCCGTCTGCGCTTACCGCAATCGGTTCAACGAGCGATACGGTTTCAGCTCCTTTAAGGTTTTGAATCACGCCGCCGCCCACAAGGCAAAGTGAGATTACAAGATTAAGCGGAATCAAAATATGAATTACGATTCTCGTTATATCCACCCAAAAGCTGCCTAAGCCATCGGCTTTCACTTTTATAAATCCCCGTATCAGGGCAAACAGCACGGCAATGCCCGTAGCTGCGGAAACAAAGTTCTGCACGGTAAGTCCGAGTACTTGCGTAAGATAGCTTAATGTAGACTCACCGCTGTATGCCTGCCAGTTCGTATTGGTTACAAAACTGGCTGCGGTGTTAAAGGACAAATCCCATTTTACCCCCGAAAGCCCCTGTGGATTTCCGGGAAGAACTCCCTGCAAAAGCTGAAGCAAAAACAGAAAAACAAGACCGATGCCTGAAAAAATCAGAACGGAAACGGCATATTTTTTCCAAGTCATCTGTTCGTCCTTATTAACGCGCATAACCTTATACACAGCGTTTTCACAGGGCGTTAGAATTTTGGAAAGAAAGGTTTTCTCTCCGTTCATTACTTTCTTGATATAAGCGCCGAGCGGAATCGCCAAAATAATAAGAACGACAAGATAGAGTATGTATTGTATTACCGTACTCATTTTTGTTCATCCCCTTTCATCAGTATATAGACATAATAGATTAGCAGTGCCGCAGCACAAAGACCGATAAATCCGATTATAATATTCATAGTCTTACCTCCTTGCATTACATTTTAACAGCATAAAGATTAAATCGGGATTAGCAGAATATCCAGCGTGTTAAAACTATATTAAGGCGCTTACAGCCACCCGAAAATCAAAGCAATAGGAATCGTAATAATTACTGTGAAGAAAAACACGGCAGCGAGAACACAAATCGGCATACCGATAAAAATTGCAAAAAATGATAAGTACGGATGCTTAAATGCAAAATGCTCCGCGTGTACTTCAATGCGCTTATCAAATTCGTGTATAGCTTTAAATATGGCTGACATATTTAATCCCTCCTTACGCTTATAGATTAGCACAGGAGAAATAAAAACGGGAAAAAGACCTCGTTGATTACTGTTAAGAAAAAATAAAGCCTCAATTAGCGGAACTTACCTGCCAATATGGAAAGCGGCGACAGAAAGAATAGAATCTTCCTGCTGCCGCTTTTTGCTAATTTATATTAAATCTTTTATGGCTTTTCTTAACTTATCCAGCGCCTTTTCACACTTGTTATGAGCCGTATTTGCCGAGCTGTATTCATGGTCGGTAGCGATATCCGTGTACATCATCGGCTTGATCGACTTCTTTTTCGGCTCGCCGTATTCGTCCAAATCATCATAATCCATATAAAACACACTATGGCATTCAAAGCAAAAGCCACACCTTTGAGATAACATTTTCCGTTCGGTGTACTCCAGTTTTTCGTATGCTTCCCACAGCCGGGTATACAGCTCCTTTTTCATAAACAGCGTATAAGTGTCAGAAGAACTGTCGGAATGTGCCTCCTCCGTGCTTTCTTCACCGTCATCGCCCGTGTATTGCTGATACAGATCTATCCGATTTTCATTGAGCAGACCGCCGAGCAATATTTCTTTGGTGTTCTCAACAGTTTCCTCAAGCTCATCTGCAACCTTTATCAGAGTTTCATCTGAATAATCACGCTCGTATTTGTCCCATATCGCCATTGCTTTACGGAGCTTGGCATATTCTGCGATGCTTTGCGCTGTAAAGCCTGTACGCATGGAGCGCACATAGTCCAGTATCTCCCGTTCTACATACCGTTCTTTGAATGATATAAACGGAGCGCCTTGCTCGATGTCGTAGTTTTTGAATGATTTGAGCAACCCGGCAATATACGCCTGTTTCATATCCGCAAAATGCTCCGGCATAAAGAGCTTTCGCATATATTCCTGCACATTGTTGTTAAGCGTTTTTTCATAATAGTGCAGAAACCAAGCAAGATAGCGGTTATCTTTCTCTTTCAGACAGGTTACAATATATTCCTGCAAATCCCACTTCGGCGGTGCCGGCTTCAACTGATACATATTTAAGTTTGCTTTTTCTATATAAATCTCTGTCACGGCACTCACCTCCATTCTGTGATACTTACCGTTATTTTAACTGCTTATCGACTTCGGCGTAGAGCTTTTCACGGCTCATATCCGACTCATACTGACTGTTGGCATATTCGGTATCCTCTTTTGCCCGCTGCATACGCTCTTTTGCAAGATCAAGCGCTGTGGCGGCAAATTCTTCTGTGACAGTACCTCGTTTTCTTTCCATTCGAAGTACAGAGCAGCGGTTTTTATAGATGCGGATAACAGGATTTCCGGCCGCTAATTCTTTACGGTTGATTCTTGCCGCATATTTTCGGCAGGTAATGGCTTTGCCCTTGAGCTTAAACGGCGCATAGCCTGTACAATACTTTTGCCTTGCCGCAGAGGTCATAAGGAAATATTTTTTGCAGATACCGCACCTCCTTGGATAATGACCGTAATGTAAGCCTTCAAAGAAGTCGGTCATCACAAAGCTGTAATAGCTGTCAAAATACAGCCTGCGTGCAAGAGTTGCCGTTTTACTGCGGCTGGATTTCTTGATCGGTACATATTCCGTTGTCACGGGAAACGGCACAGAACCGAATACTTCAAATGCAATCGGCAATAAATGTTCCTCATCCAAACGCTCCGCTTCATCTACACGGCTTGAAAACTCCGTCAGTCCTTTATGCGCTGCTTGCATATCATCAGAGATTGCATTATAGAAAGCAAGGGCGTTCAACACATCGGCTATTAGGTTATTACAAGAAATAAAAAACGCTTTATCGTATTCGGGCGGAAGCAAATCCAAATCAAGCTCGGTTTGTTCTTTGCTTTCAACTGCGGCTCTGCGGTTAAAGAAATCAACAATCAGTTTTGCGTTTTCCTTGGAGAAAAGCTCAGATATCCTGTTGCGTTCACCCGGTATGTCAAGCGCATTAAACGGCTTTAAGGTAGGCAAGGTGTCGAGAATGTATTCGATTTCCGTTCCTGCGGCAAGCAATTCTGCTTCTTTGAGATACCCGACTGACAACTGCTCCGCCACATTCCAGCCGTGTTGTTTGTATACACTTATTCTTGCGGCGGTATCATTTGTATAATATTGATTCAGCAGATGTGTTGCAAAAGTCCCCGCAGGATAGCTTTTACCTCCTAAATGTACTCTGCCGTCACGGTAATCGGCGCTGAAAAAACTGATTTTATCCATAATGCGCTTTACCTCCATGCTGATCCTATCAAAACAAGTGTCCCATAAAACTCCCTTTTGTCTGACAGGCCGAAAAAATTTTTTCAAAAGTTTTTGTAAAGATTTTTGTTATCAAAGTTTATCTTTTTATCATTATATCACAAAAACATAGTATTTACAAGGGTTTATAATTGTTACGCTTTTCGTTTTATATATGTTATCTCATTCTTTCAGAAACCAAAATTTTAATGTATTAATATAAGTGAGGGAGCGAAAACCTTACAAAATACACGGGCACAGCCGTCGGGAATCCGGCGGCTTTTTTGCTGCCCAAAAACGAAAGGAGGAAAGGTCTATGATGAAGATCACACCCAAGCAGGCGGAGAAAGTTCACCGTCTTGTTAAGTCACTTTGTGCCAACTGTGATAAGGACGGCAACTGCATCCTACTTGACGACGGAGAAGCCCACCGCTGTGTGCAGCTTATCTCTATCTACGGTATTTACTGCAACTATTTCAAAAAAGCAGTATTACCCGCCGATAAGGAACTGTACGAACAAATCAAGAAACACAACAAACTGAATTGAGAAAAGGAGAAATGTAAAATGAAGAAATTTAATGAAATGGTTGTTATCGGTATCGACCACGGGTATGGGAATATGAAAACGGCGAACTGCTGTTTCCCCACCGGCGTTATGAAAAGCGATACCGAACCCACTTTTGTCAGCGACCTGCTCCAATGGAACGGCAAATACTATTCCATCGGCGTCGGTCACAAGGAATTTACGGCGGATAAGTTCAATGACGAGGACTATTATGTTCTTACACTTGCGGCTATTGCACGGGAGCTACGGAGAGAACGCATCACCGAGGCTTCCGTGTTCATTGCCGCAGGACTGCCGCTTACTTGGGTAAGCGAACAGAAAGCGGAGTTTAAGAAGTATTTGCTTCAGCACAGCGAGGTTGAATTTACTTTCCGAAACACCGAATACCGCATTAAAATTGTTGGTGCGGAAATCTACCCGCAGGGTTTCGCTGCCGTTGCAGAACGGCTCGGTGATTTTAAGGGTGTCAATATGCTCTGCGATATTGGAAACGGAACAATGAACCTGCTTCGGATCGTAAACAAAAAGCCTGATGCCCAGCGTATGTTTACCGAAAAATACGGTACACATCAATGTGCTTTGCTTATCCGTGAGCAGATGATGAAGTTTTACCACGCTACCCTTGATGATACTATGGTTACGGAAATCCTAAAGAAAGGCACGGCAGATATTGACGGGCAGCATCTTGAAACAGTTATCAAGACAGCAAAGGAATACACCGCCGGTATCTTCCGCCGTCTGCGTGAACACGAATACGATTCCAAGCTGATGAAACTCTATGTGGTCGGCGGCGGTGGGTGTTTAATCCGCAACTTTGCCGACTATGACCGTAACCGGGTTGTCATCAACGAGGATATTTGTGCCACCGCCAAAGGCTATGAATATATGGCGCTTGTTAACCTTAACAGAAAAGGTGGTGCGGTATGAGCATTAAGAATGTAAAAGTACGCTTTAATTTAGATAAGGGAAATGACCGCAAGGCGTATGAATATCTGCAAGGCGCAGATGTTTCATACAGCAAGGCGGTCATTTCTGCTATCTGTGGATATATGGAGCTGTCCAAAACTAAAGCATATGAAGATGCTTTCCTTGAAAGAGTTATTTCAACAATCCGAGAAGAAACAGCGAAAACAAATCCGCTTGGCGGTTTATTACAACTTGTGCAACAGCCCGTTGCACAAGCACCCGCCGAAAAGGAAAACAATGCCGAAACCGAAGAAGCAATGCTCGATTTTCTCGACAGCTTCTAAGGTTACACTTATCCCTGCTTTTGACGGTGCTGTGACGGCAATTTTGAAAAGAATTGTCTCCACTAACCGCATTGGTTCCACTATTTAAAGATATTGACGGCACTCACTTAAAAAGTGATGCCAACTGCGTAGAAAAATAGAACGAAAGCACGATTTGCACCAACAAGAATGGTATGAGTTTCGCTCCCTCACGGTGCAAGTCACGAAGAACAGACGAATACCACCTACGGTGTGTGTCTTACACCGTAACAAGCAGGGACTTTGTGTGCCAAAGTCCCAATCAAAAGCCGCAGATTTTCTTGCGGCTTTGTTCTTTGGGGGCTTACTGCCCCCAATCCCCCGGAAAGGAGAGATGATACTATGGGGAAAGATATACGAATCGCTGTGCGTGTCACGGCAAAAGAAAAAGAAAAAATACAATCAAAAGCCCGAAAGTGTGGGCTAAGCACAACTGAATATGTCAAGCAAAGAGCGTTAGGTTATGAACCGAAAGAGGTTCTGCCCGACGCTCTTTTTCTTTGCCTTGAAAAGCTCGGTGAACTTGCATATAAAACAAGTTCACCGAAATTAGATATTGAAATCCGAACTGTACTGAAAGAAATTACGGCGGAATTTTTACTGCCGGGAAAAGGGTGATGTATTTTGGCTGTAACAGGCTTTTGGCCTATTTATAAGAATTTGAAAGCAACCCTTGACTATGCCGACAATCCCGACAAAACCACAGACCGAAGATATTTGGACGATGATTTGTATGCGGCGCTTTCTTACGCCGAGAACGATAATAAGACCGACTGCAAAATGTATGTTGGCGGTATTAACTGTTCCAAGCAAAACGCCTATGCCGAAATGATTGCCGTACAGCGGCGGTTCGGGCTTCGTGGCAAGGTGGTCGGCTATCACGGAATACAGAGCTTTAAGACAGGCGAGGTTACACCGGAGCAGGCGTTTGAAATCGGCAAAGCAACCGCCCGGAAGATGTGGGGTGACAAATATCAGGTGCTTGTGACTGTTCACCTGAATACAAACAATGTGCATTGCCATTTCGTTGTGAACCCCGTGTCATTTAAGGACGGTACAAAGTTTCAAAACAAAATCGGTGACCACAAGGAGCTTCGCCGTGTGTCGGATGAGATATGCCGGGAACACGGTTTGTCCGTTCTTGAAAACAGCAGCTTCTACGGCGGACACAAAAAGGACTATTGGCGGCACAAGGCAGGTAAGAAAACACACCGGGACTATCTCCGTGAGGATGTGGAATACTGCTTGACTTTTGCAACCTCTCCGAGAGAATTTGAGAGCCAGTTATATGCGCTGGGATATACGCTTGATCCTGTGCGGTTTTCCGTAAAAGCGAAGCACTGGGAGCGTTCTGTTCGACTTGCGAATATCGGTTTTACAAAAGAAATCGTGCAGACACAGTTGGATAAAAACGCCGAGAGCAGATACCGCCTGTTCACCTTGGAGTACCGACCACCATACAGACCGAAAAAGTTTCCGCTGGAGGATGAACTGCGAAAACTTGAATTTGCCATTGACCACAGCTACGATGCGTCGACGGTTTTAGTTGATACGGTCTTTTATCTCATTATAACCATAATTCAAATTGCCGCCGAGCTTGCCGATGTAATGCTGCTGTCACCCGATTTAAGGGCGGCGGAAAAGGATTTGAAAGACCTTGTAGCAGATTATCACTTTCTCAAAGAAAATGACATTCACACCGTAGCCGATTTGCAAGCCAACATCGACGAAAGTAAAGCCCAGCTATTCGGTTTGGAGCATGAGCGCAAAACGCTCAGCAACCGTATCCGCCGCCCGAAATCGCCGGAGGATGAAAACCAAAACAAAGAGACCCGCAAGGCGATCAGCAAACAAATGAAGCCTATCCGTGAAAGGCTTCGCCATGCGGAAAAGATTTTGGAGAAGTCTCCGCATTTGTATGAATTATTAAAACAAGAGCACGAGCTTGAGAAAAAAGCCCGTGCGAGATATTTAGATAGGAGTAGATGAAAATGAAAAATACAAGAAATCAGCCGGTAAATATTCCGGTAGAAAAACTTCGCCCGTTTGAGGGGCATCCGTTCAAGGTAAAGGACGATGAGGAAATGAATACGCTAATTGAAAGCGTACAGACAGTCGGTATTTTGTCACCGTTAATCGTTCGACCGATTGAAAGCACAGAGGAATATGAGGTGATAAGCGGACACCGCCGCTTACACGCCGCAGTTAAGACAGGGATTACCGAAGTCCCTGCCTTAATTTATGCCCTTGACCGTGACTCAGCCGCCATTGCCGTGGTGGACAGCAACCTGCACAGAGAGCATATCCTACCCAGCGAAAAGGCGTTTGCCTATAAGTTGAAAATGGAGGCTCTGTCACATCAGGGCACTTCTCGCCAACTTGGCGAGAAGTGGAGCGTATCACAAATAAGCGAATCTGCCAACGAAAGCGAAAGACAAATCCATCGTTATATCCGCCTAACTAACCTTATTCCGGAACTGCTTGCATTTATGGACAAGGGCAAAATGGCGCTGTCTGTCGGTGTTGAACTTTCGTATTTGGACGATCAGTCACAATACGATGTTCTTGAACAATGCGAGCAAAACGACTGTACGCCGTCCTATTCGCAGGCTTTCCGTATGCACAAGGCAGACCGTGAAGGACTGCTTACCAAAGCTGTTATTCAGGATATTATGTGCGAAGAAAAAGCAAATCAAAAAGAAACGATCAAAGTTTCTGCCGAGCGTCTGCGAGCTGTTCTTCCAAAAGAAATGGACTCACAAAAGACGGAAGATTTCATTATCCGGGCTTGCAAACATTACCGTAAGTATCTTCGCAACCGTGATCGAGAACGATGAGGAGGTGCGCCTATGGATTTTAAGATGAATGTCGTTATTCACCGTGGTAAAAACTACAATAACGCCCTCCGTTCTTTTCAGCATAAGCGAATGGAATTTCTGGAACAGGAAATTCGAGCGCTTGACAGCGAAACGCTGTGGTTACTCTTACGCCAACTTTGCAAAAACGGCCGCACATTGGAAAGCGTCACCGGGCTGGCTGTATAATGAGTAAAACAGGAGGACTGATATTATGACAAAGAAACAAAAATACAATGCTGAGGATAACCGGGGCGTAGCCATCTACGCCCGAAAATCCCGCATCACCAACAAGGGCGACAGTATCGGCGTGCAGTTCAAGCAATGTGAAGAATACGCCAAACGGGAATTGAACCTTGATGAAGATTACACTTTTTTTGAATACGAGGACAAGGGACTATCCGGCTACTATTCCGACCGTCCTGATTTCCAGCGTATGCTTCACGATATTGAAATGGGCAAGATCCGTGCCGTCGTCTGCTACAAATTAGACCGGATCGGCAGAAAGACAAGCGATCTTCTGCGCCTGCTTGATTTTCTGGAAAAACACAAGGTAGACCTACTGATATGCTCCAACAATATCAACACAGCTTCCGGTGTGTCAAAGATATTTATTCAGATATTCGCCGTCGTTGCCGAATTTGAGCGTGATACCTTAACCGAGCGTATTACCGATAATATGATGGAGCTTGCCAAAGACGGGCGCTGGCTGGGAGGCAATACACCCACAGGATTTACCGTTCGGCGAGTGAAAACCGGCAGTGGTAAAAACAAATCGGCTTACAGTTATTTGGAGAGCATTCCTGAAGAAAAAGCGATGATACAAAAGCTTTATGAGATATTTGCTTCAACCCGTTCCATCAAGAAAACCGCAGACAAAATGAACGAGCTTGGATACCGTACAAAGGTCGGGAGCAAGTTTAACAACTCCACAACAAGACTGCTATTGAAAAATCCCGTATATTGTACCGCCGACGAAAATGCCTATAACTATTTCTTGGAGCATAATGGTGGCCTGTGTGGGGATGTATCCGACTTTGACGGTCAGCACGGCATTTCCGCCTACAACAAGACCGATCAGGAGAAATTCGAGGATGCCGACAGCACCTTTATTTCACCGAAATTTGTGCAGTTGATGTCAACAAAGCCGCTTTCCGAATGGATCATCTCGGTCGGCAGACACGAGGGCTTTATCTCAAGTCAGCAATGGATTGATACACAGAATATGCTGGACGATATTGCTGAGAAATACAACCGTCCGCACCGTAAGACCAACGCCTTGCTTGCAGGACTGGTCTACTGTCCGCATTGCGGAAAACGCTTGCGGGTTATCTCCGAATCTAACCGCTGGACTAACGGCAAGCCGAGATTCAAGTATGTTTGTCCCAGCTATCGTGTAGGCGAATGTACTTTCCGTGCGGTAGACGGTGTTTTACTTGATGAATTTGTGGTTAATCAGTTATCCTACCTTGCCGATGAGGACAGTGAATACTACGAAAGATTACTCAATCAGAAAGCATCCGATATTTTCGGCTCATCGCAGAATGAAAAAGAGCTGTCCGATCTTAGAAAGAGGAAAGCACAGCTTGAAGCGGCAATAGCCAACCAGGTGAAAAATCTTCGGGAGGCGGATGACGGTCTGAAACGCTTTATTCAGGAGGATGTGAAAGCGCTGACCGATGAGCTCTCCGAAACCGAAACTCTACTGAAAAGATTAGAGGACAGCAGACAAAGTCAGATGTACGCTATCCGTGATATTGAGGAAATCAAGGAACGACTGCTCTCCTTCGGGAAGTATGCCGAGAACGCTGAATCCGATGTGCTTGTAACGCTGATACAAACCTTTGTAGAGCGGATTTATATCACCGATGAAAATGATGAGCGTCACTGCCACATCTTCATCAAAGGTTGCTCGAAAGAAGATTATGATGACTTCTTCCGGGTAACCGGTTACATAGAAAACACACAGGAAACCGGAGCTGTCACATCCGTTTTACCTGTGTGTGATTCAGATGAGTGTTGCAAATACAAAGAAATATAAAAGGATGGGAGGAAAAAGTGATGGAAAAATATACCTATCATGACGTAAACCGGCGGGGGACGATCACGAAAATTACATATACGACGACGAATGAAGCGGGAGAACTGAGAGAGAAATATGCGAATATATATCTGCCATATGGATATGAGCAGGAAGAAAAAAACAAAAAATACAATGTGCTTTATGTCATACATGGAGGCGGAGGCAACCCCGATGCGTGGCTGGATTGCTGCAAGATAAAGAATATGTTGGACTATATGATCGATACAAAAGAGGTGGAACCTCTGCTTGTTGTATTTCCGTCCTTCTATAAAGAAAAAATAGGAAGAAATGGCCCTCCGGTCAGAGAGATAGAACGCAGCCGTGTCCTATTTTTCCAAAAAGAATTAAGAGAAGACCTGCTTCCTGCCATAGAAAGTCAGTATCATACCTATACAGAAGAAATAACGCCCGAAGGTTTCCAACGGTCAAGGATGCATAGGGGGATCTGTGGTTTTTCCATGGGAGGAGCAGCGACCTGGTTTGCCTTTTTTCACAATATAAACTATTTTGCCTATTATGTGCCGTTAAGTGGGGATTGTTGGGAAATAGAAGGACAGGGCGGACTGACAAAGCCAGAGGAAACAGCGAGGGCTCTATGTGAGCAGGCGGTATCTTCCGGTTATAAACCAGAGGAATATTTTATCTATACGGCGACCGGAACGAAGGATATTGCGTATGAGGCGTTAAACGGACAAGTCGGTGCGATGCGGAAATACCCGGACATATTTGTGGAGAATGAAGACCTTGCTAAGGGGAATTTTCACTATCTGCTGGCAGAAGGGGAAGTGCACGCATACGAAGCGGTATATCAATATCTGTATCATATATTGCCCTATGTATTTAAAAGAGCGTAAGACTGCATAAAAGAAAGGAAGTTGACATGCTGCAGGCAGGCTCTGGAAAACGGATGGAAAGAATGTCCTAAGCTGCCCCATGAGGAAACTTTAGAAGTCCTGCGTCTGATGGATGGGATGCGCAAAGAATGGGGAATGAAATACTAAGACATATGAAATATCCAGAATAGAGA